>CBDUWQ010000030.1:0-26667 GCA_965370965.1 uncultured Bacteroidales bacterium | reverse complement strand
AAAGTAATGTATTATCCCAAATCTAAAAGTTGCATTTATTAGTTGAATTTAAGTAGTTTTTATCCGATAAGTAAATTTATCTGCTAACTTTGATGTTAATTTTTTTATTATGGATATTATTTTTTTGACCATCGGACTAATTCTTGGGTTTATACCAACCTATTTGTTTTTTAAGTTTAAAACAGATAAAAATCCCGAACATGACCGTGCCATTGTTGAATTTAATCAAGAAATTGAAAAAATCAGATCTGATTTACAGGTTGAGCTTGAAAGAAGCAAAGCGGTAAGTGCCCAGCTGACCGAGTCAAAAGAAGAGCTTCAAAACGAAAGGGCATCAGTAATAAAACTAAACACATTATTGGCCGAAAGCAAAGCCGATTATAAAAACCTAAAAGACAAATTAGATAACCAAAAGCAAGAGGTTGATGCTTTGCAAAAACAGTTTACTGACCGGTTTAATAACTTGGCCAATAAAATATTTGAGGAAAAAACTCAAAAGTTTACCCAACAAAACAAAGATAATCTCGACACAATACTAAAGCCTTTAAGTGAAAAGCTTAAAGATTTTGAAAAAAAGGTTGATGATACATACATTAAAAATGTAAAAGACCGGACTGATTTGCAAGCTGAAATTAAAAAGCTATATGATTTAAACAGTAAAATTAGCGAAGATGCAAATAACCTAACAAAAGCATTAAAAGGCGATGTAAAAAAGCAGGGCAATTGGGGCGAGTTTGTGCTTGAGCGTATTCTTGAGGGTAGTGGGCTTGAAAATGGGCGTGAGTATAAAACACAAGTCAGCTTAAGTAATAAGGCGGGTAAAAGGTATCAGCCCGATGTGGTTATTTATTTGCCCGACAATAAGCACATTGTTATTGATTCAAAAGTATCGCTTGTGGCATATGAGAAGTTGGTAAATGCCGAAACGCAAGAAGAGCAAGATAAATTCCTGAAACAGCATATCGACTCTATAAAATCGCATATTAAAGAGCTGGCCGATAAGCAATACTATTCGTTAGAGGGATTGAACTCGCCCGAATATGTACTTATGTTTGTGCCAATTGAGTCGTCATTTAGTATTGCTGTAAAGCAAGACACCAATATTTTTAATCATGCGTGGGATAGTAAAATTGTTATTGTCAGCCCATCAACGCTTACGGCAACATTGTTAACTGTGGCGTCAATTTGGAGGCAAGAGAACCAGACCCGTAATATTATGGAAATTGCCAAAAAGAGCGGTGATTTATATGATAAATTTGTTGGACTGCTGAACGACCTTGTTGATGTTGGAAAAAAACTCAGGTTAACTCAGGATGCTTACGAAGCATCAATGAATAAACTTAGCGAAGGAAAAGGAAACCTTGTTAAAAGGGTTGAGGATTTAAAAGTGCTTGGCGTAAAAACAAGCAAAAAAATATCGCAACAATTGTTAGAAAGGGCAAAATCATAGTTCTGTGTGTGACAAAACCCACGAATTATTTATATTTACGATATGATAATAATAGTTGTTACGATGGAATAGAAGATGCTTGGATCGCCGGCTTCCAGTCGGTCTTATTGGCCTAAGCGGATTTGAAATGAGACAATTTAACGCCGAAGGTGGCGTAATTACATAGTGCTTGCAAACTCTACATAGAGTCTGCCCATAAAGTCCGATTTCTTCGTTATGCTCGCCAATAAAATAGTCATTTACGAAAAGTAAACTCCTATTTTATTGACTTCGCAAGCCTTGAACTCTAACTTTCTGAACCAGACTCTGAGTTTATGGACAGGCTCTACATAGCCTTAGGTTGGTCATTGAGCTTGTTGAAATAAAGCCCAAGGTATAGCGCATGGCATTAAGAGGCACAAGCAACAAATATGATTCAAAAATGAAAGGTTGCATGTGTCGCAATCAGAAGTAAAATGAATAAGGCTAACTGAATAGGTTATTTCATTACAGTTCCTTACTTATTTGGATAGAGGGTATTATTCGTTAAATTGACTTTATTCGTGGCTATTAAATAAAAAAATAAATATTATGCGATTCATAAAAACTTTTTTGGCTTTAATTATTGCTTTAACTATTTCAAACGCAATAATTGCACAGGCTATATTATCGCCTGTTTTATCAAATAAATTAAAAGCAAACAATGTAGGTTTTATTAAGGTAAACCTTGTTTTAACGCAACAGGCAAATCTCGATTCGTTGCGGCAGGTTTTTAAACAAAACAATACGCCTTCACAAATTAGGGCTAAAACAACGCTAAACTATTTGCAAAATACAGCCGAAAAATCACAAAAAAGTATATTAAACTATCTGTACAAAAAAAGCAACCTTGTTTCCGATATCCAAACTTATTGGATAGTTAATATCATAACCCTTAAAGCAAAGCCAATTATTATTTATGAGTTGGCACAACATAAAAGCATATCGGTAATTCAAACCGACGAGCATAAATATTTCTGCTATGAGCCGGTTGCTGTTAAGGCTGATAATAAAAAAAATATTACTGAAGCTGAATCGGGTTTATATGCTATTAATGCACCTGCTATGTGGAATTTGGGATATACCGGTCGCAACCGAATAGCATTGGGTGTTGATACAGGAGTTAAGCATCGTCATCCTGCAATAGCCAATCGTTTTCTTGGAAATTACCGCCCTTTAAATCAGGCTTGGTTTGGTTACAATAACCCCACACCCGAGGATGTTGCTTTTGCAAGCTTTCATGGTACCCATACCATTGGAACAGTTTTGGGTTTAGACAGAACAGCCAACGACACCATTGGTGTTGCTTTTAATGCTTACTGGATGGCATCTGACCCTATTGTTACAAGTCTTAGCGATGTTAGGCCGCTTGATGTTGTTCTTAAATCGTTTGAATGGGCTTTAAACCCCGATGGCAATATTAATACTGTAAATGACATGCCCGATGTAATAACCAATTCGTGGGGTTGGGATGGTTTTTATGATTTTAACGATTGTGATATTCCCGAGGCTCAGGCAATATTTGCTGCTGAAACTGCCGGTATAGGTGTAATTTTTTCTGCCGGCAACGAAGGCCCCAATGCCACTACAATAGGGCAGCCTGCAAACCTTGCGCCCGGGTTATTAAGCGTGTTTAGTGTAGGTGCAGTAAATGGTCATACGTCTGAATTGCTAATTGCAGAATTCTCATCGCGTGGACCAACAACCTGTGTTGAGCAGGAAGATGATTATTCGAGGTGGGTTAAACCCGAAGTTGTTGCCCCGGGTGTAAATGTTCGGTCGGCACAAGATGAAGACAGCTATGGGCAGTTATCAGGAACATCAATGGCATCGCCTCATGTGGCAGGTGCATTCCTTTTGCTTAAAGAGGCTTTTCCCTTTTTACCGGGAGAGGATATTCTTGGGGCATTATACAATTCAGCAATTGACTTGGGCGACCAGGGCGAGGATAATACTTATGGAAAAGGGATGATTGATGTAAAGAAGGCTTTTGATTTATTGAGCCAAAGCCACACTCCCGTTGAACCTGCCAATAATAGTTATGATATTGCCATAAAAGAGGTTAAAAACTTGCCATTTGGTTATACTTTTAATCAATTGGTTAGCCCACTGGTTGTTGTTAAAAACTTGGGAGAGCAATATGTTAACGATATAAATATTTGTGTAACAGTTAATTCAAATATCCAAAATTTTTCGTTTACCGATGCAATACCTCAAGGCGAAGAAAGAACTTTTTCACTAAGTGATGTTCCAATACAGGAGGGGACAAATTGTATTAAAATAGCCATAGACTTAACAATTGATATTGTAGAGTCAGATATGATAAACAATCTTACTTATGTTGATATTAAAGTACCCAAAAAAGTTGGTTTGCCTTTTGCAGAGCATTTTGACACAACGGCATTTAGTTTTACAAATACCTATTTTACTTTGGTTAACCATAATAGCGATTATACATGGGTTATTGATACTGCAGGAGGTTTGCCTCAAAGTATAAATTCGGTTAGACTCGATTTTACCAAAATGAAAAAACGTAACGATCAATATGATGATTTGTTAAGTCCTCTTCTTACTATCCCCGTAACTGAGGATTCTATCTCGTTACAGTTTAAATATGCCTATGCACGCCGTATTGCAAATGTTTTTAAAGATAGTTTGATGGTATTAATATCTACCGATTTGGGTAACAGTTGGCTCGATACTGTTTTTGCCGAAGGAGGCGAGGGCTTGGCAACTATTGATAAGGATATGAGTAATAACCGTTATATTCCGGAGTTGGAAGATGAGTGGCGAAATTTGCATTTTAACCTTAACAGGTATAAAGGAGAAGATATTCTTATTAACTTTAGAACAGTTAACGATAATGGAAGTAATTTATATCTTGATGATATAATGGTTTTTAAAGGGCAAAATCCAAATGCCATTGAATATCCGCATAAAAAAAGCAACATTGAGATAAGTGTATTTCCAAATCCTGTTGACGAATCATTGATGATAGTTTTTAACCAACCAATACAAAATGGTACTATTTCAATACTCAACTCCTTAGGACAAAAAGTATATTTTAGCAATATAGTACATAACAGTTATACATCAGAAATAAACGTTGCCCAACTGGATAAAGGATTATATTTTGCACAGTTCTCACAAG
This sequence comes from uncultured Bacteroidales bacterium, assembly GCA_965370965.1. Lineage (GTDB taxonomy): Bacteria > Bacteroidota > Bacteroidia > Bacteroidales > SZUA-534 > GH45. The sequence goes on along the minus strand of CBDUWQ010000030.1, from coordinate 22,048 downwards.
AAAACTGCATAATTGTTAAAAAAATAATTAAAAAATAAATTTTTATAAACATGAAGAAATGGATCTTTATGTCAGTTATTTTTGCAATCCTGTTATTATTTTTAGGGTGTAGTACAAATAAAAACCCAATTGTTACTATTAAAACCGAATTAGGAAATATTGAAGTTGAACTATTTAAAGATAAAGCTCCTGTTACTGTCAATAACTTTATTAATTATATTGAAAAGGATATGTTTAGTGGCGGTGAATTTTATAGGGTTGTAAACAATAGTAACCAGCCTGATAATAAAATTAAAATTGATGTAATTCAAGGGGGAATTGGTTGGGATGATAATCTTTTTAGGCTTGAACCAATTGAACACGAATCAACCAACAAAACAAAAGTACTCCATAAAAAAGGTGTTATTTCAATGGCACGTGATATGCCCGGTACTGCCAGCTCAGAGTTTTTTATATGTGTTTTTGATGAACCTGAATTAGATTATGGGGGAATGAGAAACCCTGACGGAAAAGGGTTTGCTGCCTTTGGAAAAGTTATTGACGGTATGTATATTGTTGAACAGATACATAAAATGCCCGATACTAACCAAATGCTTATTGCACCTATAAAAATACTTTCCGTACAATTTTCAAAATAGTATTTTAACCTAAATTGTTCGATTATAGCAAATGCAATTACTGCTTGCCAAAGAGCCACACCTTCACTTTGCGTAGGAGATAGGGTATATATTTCCTAATATCCGCAAATCGCAAACCAAGTGAAATTTTATTAATGTCTATTAATAAAGAGTTTGCACAATAATTAATTCACATGTTTAAGAGTATTAGAATTCGTGAGTATTCCCCGCAGTAGCGGAACAATCGGTATCATTCGTGGATAAAAATAATTTGCTTGCGGATTTATGAATAATTTAGGTTTTCAAAATATTGCATTTCTAAAAATATTTGGTAATTTTATGCTTTTAACAACTTGCGCTACTGCAACGTTATTTTTTTAACTAAAACTAAAAAGTATGAGAAAGAGAAAACTACTACTTCGTGGATTTCCAATTTGGCTTTTTGTATTAAGCCTGTTATTTGTTGGAAACACAAGTGTATTTGGTCAAAAAGCCAAATTATCAAAAGATCAGCTTAACAAGTTGATTAAAGAGGCCTACAATACAAAGCCTGTTACAAAAGGGGCAAAGGCCGATATAATTTACGAACAAAATTTTAATGGTGATTTTCCACCAACTGACTGGACACTAATTACAACAGGTGCCGGTTTTACTCAAGTTGATTTTGGGGAAGGAGATAAAGCAGCTGCCCATTTTGATAATAGTGGGGCACAGAATGATTGGCTGGTATCAGCAGGTATTGAATTACCAAGTGATTTGCCGTCAATTCTTGACTTCGACGAGTACATTCACTTTGGAAGTTGGATGGGTTTTCATGGTGTATTTATCTCTGAAAATGCCGATATGACCAATTCTGTTTTACTGTATAATGGTACTGTAGGGCAAGATGATTGGTATAGCCAAACAATTAATATTGATAGTTATTACAAAGGCAAAACCGTATATTTTGGGTTTAATTATCAAGGTAATTATTCAGATCTATGGTTTATTGATAATTTTGTTATCACAAAATTTGATGGTCCTTTTTATAACTATTTCGAATCATTCTCATTTGATTTTATGGGAGTACCCGGTGTTATTGATCAAACAGACAGAACTATTTTGGCAGTAGTGCCTTATGACACCGATGTTGATACACTAACAGCTTTTTTTACCACATCATTGGCATCAGAAGTTAAAGTTGGTTCTACAGAGCAGGAGAGTGGTGTAACTAATGGCAATGACTTTACAAACCCTGTAGTTTATACAGTTGCCAGTTATAAAGGTGTAACCCGCGATTATACGGTTACTGTTGAAAAAGCAGATCCGCTTTTAACATTTTCATTGCAAAATGCACTGTACACTCACAGATATAACGATACCATTGAAGTTGTATATGCCGCAAATTATGATTTAACAAGTCAGGTTGTAGCATTTACAATGTATGATATTGATTATGACTTAAAAGCAGGGGCTATTGTTCTTGAAAGTGGAACTACTGCTATTAATGTTTCATCTAATGTTGTATTAACAGCAGAAGCAGGCGACTATACAAAAACATATACATTAATTGTATCGCAAGAGAATCCTTTAACAACATTTAACTTTATCGGTTATAATAATGCCGATGATGTTTATGTAGGATTCCATGTACCCGTTGTCGGAGAAATAAACCTTGAGGCTCTTACTATTGATTTAGTAGTGCCTTATGGAACTCCAATGACCGAGTTAATTGCTACATATGGTATTGAAAGCTATGTAAATAGTATAGAATTTGAAAGCACTGAGTTGGTTAGTGGTACAACACCGGAAGATTATTCAAGCGGTGGTGATTTAGTATTAGCTTTTGATGCTCCTGCAAAAGCAACAGGATTAACATATGTTGTTACTGTTACCGAAGGCGACCCTAGCGAAGATAATAATATTCTTACCGTATCTATAGAAGATTTAGCTGATGATTTAGTTTGGGATCGTTATGGACGTAAAATAGAGGGAGAATTAAAATATGATTCAACCAAAAATGTTTTACCTGTTCTAACAATCTCTCCACTGGCAACTGTTGATGCAACAAGCGTACCTTTTGATATGCCTGCAAGTGGCGATACTACAATAGTATATAAGGTAAAATCGGAAAGTGGTAATATTGCTGTTTGGCAGCTTATGCTAACTGTTCAAGAACCTTCAGATAAGGCAGAATTAACCGATTTTGCTTTTGGTGGGCAAATAAAAGGTTGGTTTATTGATACATTACTATTGAATACCGTATCAGCCGATTCTAATTTGGCGAGCTTAAAAGTTACTGAATTGGAGGTTTCGTTTGGGGCAATCATTACCCCTTCGGCAGTATCACCAACAACAACCAATTTTACCGATGCTGTTACTTATACAGTTACGGCTCAAGACGGAGTTGCAAAAACTGAATATGCAGCATACGTATTTAAAGAGGAAACTGTTGCTCCGGTTGTTACTTTAACAGCAGGTACATTTGGTAACTATAAAGATTCGGTTGAAGTGAAAATAACCGATGCTTCATTACTACTTGGTGGCTGGTTTGGCCTATTCCATAAAGATGTTGATGTTGCTGCTGTTATTGGCGATGACGATGCAATGGAGCAAGCCCAAGAGGATGGAAAAATTGTTTTAATGGAAATACCCGATGGTACAACCGATGGCACTTTTTATGTACCTACCGATAATTTAATTGCAGGTATATTCTATGCTTATGCTGGCGACTATTTTGACAATATCTCTGCAGCATCAGCCGATAGTGCAGTAATGGTTGTTGATACCGTTGAGGTAAGCACAATAGCCGAAATGACAATGATGAATGTTGTTTATAAATATGTAGGCGAAGCAGTTGTTACTTACGCGCAGAGCTATCGTCACCAAAAGCATGTTCAAGATACATCAATGGGTATATTAATATTTGACTACAGCGAATATGTTTCTGATACCGTAGTTATAGGTGATGCAATAACTAATATTTATGGTAAATTGGATGAATATTATGGAACTTGGGAACTTAAACCAATTTCTGTTACAAAAGATTCAGCCAGAATAGTTTCGCGTGGTAACGAGGTTGTGCCACTTGAATTAACTGTAGAGCAGTTTAACAGCAGTATTTATACAAACCAAAACATGTTGGTTAAATTAACCAATATGTCATTTACTCAGGCTGATTCATCAAACTACTTTACAAACGGTGCAATATATGACATTCAGGATAACGCTACGGGAGATATGACTAATTTCCGTACATCATTCTACGATGTTGATTATATTGGTGATACCATACCTTATGGTGTTTATGATATTGTAGGTATTAAAAATGTTAGAAATGACGGTCCTGTATTAACAGCACGTAATTATGCTGATTTAATGGAGGTTGCTGGTTATAAATACAGTATTGATCCTGAAAAATGGGAAGTTTCAATGATTGGTATTGCTAATGATATGAAATCTTTCAAAATTTCAAATAATGGACCAGAGCCACTTACTATAGCAAATGCCTATATTGAAGGTGCTCCAGAGTTTAATATGGTTAATATTTATGACGTTGAGGTTGGTGCTTATTCAGAAATTACATTTGATGTGAATTTTGAACCAGCTAATTTTGGTACTTATGAGTCTGTATTGAAAGTTATGCTTACAAGCGGTGATATTTATGAAGTTGCCCTTACTGCAAGTGTATCTGATGTTCCAGTTGTGGACTATCCTTATGCAACTGACTTTAATACAGAAGAAGCAATTGCAGGATGGGTTGTTGATAATATGGGTACAGGTGCCGGTTTCCAATGGGGAAATGGTGGTTTAAGTGATACTTATTCAATGTACCGCACAGGTTATAACAATCCTTCTTATCCTGATAATGATTTGGTAATGCTTGTTTCTCCTCCAATAGATATGACAAACGCTGTAGCTCCGGTATTAGAATGGAACAATTTAATGATTAATGCACAATATGGATTTGCTTACTGTGATATCAGAGTATCAATTGATAATCAACAGACCTGGACTATTATAGCCCAAGTAGTAACAAATAATCTTAGTGATGCAGGTGTTGTGTTACCACCTACACCATTAGAATTTGATATTTCTGATTATGCGGGTGAAAGTAAAGTTCAATTTGCATTCTATATTAATGAACCATCTGGTTTGAATGGATCACCAGTTACATGGTGGGATATTGATGATTTTGCAATAGTTGAATCACCAACAATGCCAGTTTTTGTAATTAATACCGATAGTATTGGTATGGGTGTAGTTGATGGTACATATTCATTCCCATTAACAATTGCTAACGAAGGTGCCAGCTACTTTACACTAAATAGTGTTACACTAAAAACAGGTGGTTCAGCTGCATTTACCCTTGCCAATGTTCCAACTGAGGCTGTTGAGGTTTATGAACAAGACATAACTGTTAATGTAAACTTTGATGGTACACTTGATATGCAAGAAGCTACAATAGTTGTTAGCTATACCGATGTTCGTATGGGTGATAGTATTGTTGAAATTCCTGTAAGTGCAATGGGTGTAGGTTGTGCTGCTCCGGTAGCAGCAGTAGTGGGCGAAAATACAGCTCCTTATGCTCCGGTTTGGTATGAGTTTACTCCAACCAACGATGCTTTAATTACTATTTCATCGTGTGGCGATGTTGTTGACACCGACCTTAAAGTATATGATGCTTGTGATGGAAACCTTATTGCAGCAAACGACGATAACGGAGATTGTGGAAATAATGAGTACGCATCTGCAGTTACATTTGCCGCCAAAGGTGGTAATGCTTACAAAATTAACTGGCTTGCAACTTGGGATGCTTCAGGTTTTGTTTGGACACTAACAAGTGTTGATTTACCAACAGGACCCGAATTGGTTTCTGTTACAGCTACTGCATTAAATGCTGAAAAAGCGCAGGCAATGCTTGCGTTTAAAGAGATGGCTCAAATAAATACTGAGACTAAAGGACATAGTGCAATTACAAGTGGTATTAATGTTAATTTAATTACCGATCGTATATCAGTTGATGAGTTAGTAAAGTTTGAAGTTTCAAATTCAAAAGACTTTACTCCTGATGGTGATGATGAAGAAGAGCCAAATAACGGACCTTCATCAATAGGTGGTGATGATACCTTTACTGAGATTACTCTTGGTACCGAAGATGCACCTAAGAAAATTACAGGTTTATTTGGTGCTTCTGGCGACCCATGGGATTGGTTTACAGTTACTTTAACAGAACCAACATATATTCATGCAGAATGTGATATTGCAGAAGGCAATGTTTATTTCTGGGTTATTAATGCTGAGTTCTCCGGTACAAGGTTAGATGTATTACCTGATGAAACAGGTAGAATTGATTCAAGGCTATTTGATGTAGGAACATATTATATTATAGTTCAACCACGTGTTTCCGCTGATGATCCTGGAATTGCATACAATGTAAGAGCATGGGGTAGTCAACCTCCAACATTTAGTGTATATCGTGATATGATGAAAATAGCCGGGCCTGTGCCAATGGCATTTACTTATACCGATAAAACTTTGAATATTGACCAAGAGTATTGTTATACTGTTACTCAAGAGCTTTATAGTGGTTCTGAATCTGATTTCTCGAATAGTATGTGTGCAACTGCAGTTGCAGGTGTAGGTGATATTTGTACTCTATCGGTTGAAGTTGAAGCCGGAGAGGTTCAAACAGCTCCAAAAACTCCTTATTGGTATGCATACACTCCAACAGAGCCATACGTACTAACCATAACTTCAGATATTGAAGAAAATGGTGATCCTAGTGAAGATTGGAATGATACCATGTTAGAGATTTATGCTAATTGCGATGATGAAACACCAATATATGAGAATGATGATTCAGGTGCAGGTAGGTTATCAGAGCTTACATTCCCTGTTGAGGCCGGTGTTACATATCTTGTACATTGGAAACGTTGGGCTCCTGAAGGAGAAGATAACGCTTATAATGATCAGCCATTCTTCTTCTCTATTATTGAGGAAGCTTCACTTGAAGGTGATCTAGTTGAAACTGCATTCCCTGTTGAGTTACCATTAGTTAATTTTGAAGGTACAACCGACGGATTTAATGATGACTATTCTGCAACAGACTGCGGTAATGTATTTATGGGAGAGAAAGATGTATGTTATACATTTACTTTACCTTATGGTGGTACAATATCAGGTGGTATTACAGGTAGTTATGCTGGTATGCATGTAATAAAAGGTGTACCGGGTAACGATGCTTGTTTTGCTTTTGCAGAAGGTGCTGATGGAGGTACATTTACTGACCAAGCAATTGATGCAGGTACATACTACATAGTTGTTGATCATAAACTTCCTTTTGATTCTGCCGAATTTGTTATGAACCTTAGTTTTACTATAGGTGATAAGCAAACTGTTACTTTCAATGTTGATATGAATACTCAAATTACTTTAGGTAACTTCAATGCTGCTGTTGATACAGTTGATATTGTGGGTACATTTAGTTATTGGGAACATGCAGCTGATTTAACTGATGATGATGGCGATGGTGTTTATACTTATGATTTACCAACTGAATTCTTTTCTGGTGAAGAACTTAGGTATAAGTACAGAATCAATCATGATTGGGACAATGCTGAATTGTCAAATGATATTGATGTTTATCGTGAGTGGACTGTATTAGCAGAAAACAATGTTACCAATGACTTATATGATAATGTTGAGACACCAACTTATAATGTTACATTTAAAGTTGTTATGTCGAAACAAATTGAGTTAGAGAACTTTGACCCTGCTGTTGATACTTTAGGTATAACTGCTTCTGTATCGGGTAATGTTCCTGAATTGGTTGACGTTGACGGTACATTCATTTATGAAACTACTGTTTCAGCTGATTACGGTGAAGATGTTACTTATGTATTCAGTATTAATGCTACCGATGAAGAGTCTGGCGACAGAACTACAGGTGCTGTTACTGAAGATATGGTAATAACAGTATGGTACAACAATGTTAGTTTGGTTGGAGTTGATTATGATTTAGCTTCTAACTTGTCAATTTATCCTAATCCTGCTACTGATTATTTAACTGTTGATTTTGGTATTGCAAATACCGCAAATACAGTTATTAAAGTAGTTGACATTAGTGGACAAGTAGTTAAAATTATTGACTTAAACAATAGAACTACAGTAAACATTGATGTTGCTGATTTTGCTAAAGGAGTATATTACTTAAGAATAACTGACGGTGAAAGCGTAAGCATTCAGAAAGTTGTTGTTCAATAATAGTAATTAACTTATATTATAAAAAAAAGGGTTGGCATTTGCCAACCTTTTTTTTTGATTATTTTTAGAAAAACTATAATTGGATTATCGGTTTTAGCAGATATTAAATGAGACCATTTACAATGATAATGAGATTAACACCCAGATTCATCAGGGTGCTATCCTCATAAAATGGGCTCATTTTAAAATGTAGTTATTACAAAAATAATATTTAGTAATCAACATGTTAATTGTTCACTTTTAAATAATTATTTCATTTTACCCTTCAGGTCTTGTAAGGATACCCCAGTTAACCTTATTTACTAAGCCTTGCCAAATAATCAAAATGTTTTCCGTCTAATACTTTTACACAATTAAAGCCATTGCTGTTGGCCTCTTTTTTTAGAGTATCAAAATCAATAAAAAGCCAGCCAAACTTATCTGATATAATATTTTTATACTGCATTGAATACTCCACCTCGCCAAAGTATTTTGTTCTATGGTTTTTATAATGCTTATCAAACATATAGCTTATATTTGATGAATCGAGCAATATCTGACCATTTATTGATAAAATATCATTGCATTTTTTAAAGAAATTTTTTAATCCTGAAATAGTGTTTGCAATACCAATCCCATTCATTAAAAATAGCAATGTGTCGAATTTTTGGTTAGCCGGCATTTTAAAAAAGTTAATACATTCAGTATTTAATATACCACGCTTTTTCATAATATCAATAGCCATTTTCGATATATCAATTGACTTAACATCATATCCTTTTTTTATAAGCCAATAGCTATGTGCCCCTGCAGCAGCACCAATATCTAAAATAGTGCCATTGCATAGCTTTAATGCCTGTTTCTCAATTTCAGGCATTTTTTTAAAAGTCCTAAACAAATAGTCAACATTAATTTTGTCTCTTTCGGTAATATTAGAATCTACCCATAAGGTGTTTGCTTTGCCGTTATTATAGAAATCTGTTATTGCATAACCCAATGGGTCTTTTTTAATAGATAATGGCATTGTAATAATTTAGTCTATTATTTTAAAAGTTAATTAGTGTTTTATCATTTATACTCTTCTATTAAAAAATTTACTGGCTTTGTGATTCGAAGCAAGCTATTTTTTGAAAATAACTAAATAAGGTTAAGTATTATTGACAAGATTTAATAAATGGCTAAACATTTCAATCTCCCTCAATCTCCCTCAATCTTAGGTTCTATTCCACATGATAAGTTCGTTTTACCCTTTTTGATATCCCCGTAAGCACTTCGTATGGTATTGTATTCATCCATTTTGCCAGCAAACTTACCGATAGGTTCTTGCCAAAAACTTCAACTCTGTCGCCTTCTTTGGCTTTAATATCTGTAATATCAATCATGCACATATCCATACATACATTGCCTATTATTGGTGCTAATTTGCCGTTTATAAAAAGCTTACCTATTCCATTGCTTAATATACGGCGTAAGCCATCGGCGTAGCCTATAGGTACAGTAGCAATAATAGAGTCTCTTTTTGCAATTCCGCTTCTGTTGTAGCCAATGGTTTGTCCGGCTTTAATATGTTTTATTTGCAGTATAGTGCTGCTTAAAGTACCAACTGCTGCAAGTTTTTTGCCAATTGAGCTAATACCGAACATTCCAATACCAAGCCTTATAAAGTCAAACTGGTATTTTGAGAACCTTTCGATACCGGCTGAATTTAAAATATGCCTTTTAATTTTATAGGATAATTCACTTATTATGGTCGAACTTAATTCATCAAACAGTTTAATTTGTCCTAAAGTAAAGTCGTCTTGCTCGGGCTCGTCGGCCGATGCAAGATGAGAAAACACTGATTTTATCATAATATTTTCCGATTGCTTTAATGCTGATAGCAGTAAGCTTATTTCTGTACTTAAAAAGCCTGAGCGATGCATTCCCGTATCAAGTTTTAGGTGCACTGGGTAGGGTTTAGTTTCAGCTTTTTCGGCAAACCTGTTAAAACTTTTTAACGATTGAAAACTAAAAATCTGGGGTTCTAAGTTATACTCAATCATTGATAAGTAACTATCATCCTCTGGATTCATTATAATTATTGGGGTTTTAATACCGCCTTTTCTGAGTTCAATACCCTCATCGGTAAAGGCAACTGCAATTGCAGCTACATTCTGGTATTGGCAAACATTGGCAATTTCATGGGTGCCACTTCCATAACCCGATGCTTTTAGCATGGCAATAATGCCGGTTTGCGGTTTTAAAAGTTTTTTAAAATAGTTAAGGTTATAAGCAATAGCATTCAAATTAATCTCAAAAACCGTTTGGTGTGCCTGTTTTTGAATTCGGCGCGATATGTTTTCAAACTCAAAGCTACGAGCCCCCTTTAATAATATTGACTTATCGTGCAATTTTGATAGGTCAAACTCTTTTAAAAATGCATTTGTGCTAATAAAAAAATCAGCCCTCAGTTCAAACAGTTCTTTGTATTTTTCTATTTCAGGGCCAATGCCAATCAGCCGGTCAATGTTTTTCTGCTTTATCATGCCCGAAACCTGCGCATAAAGTTCATTAGGTTTGTAACCGCTTTGTGCAATATCAGACAATATTAATAATTTTTGAGGATGCTGGTTTTGGTACGATAAAAAATCCAAAGCAATATGCAACGATTCAATATCGGAATTATAGCTATCATTTATAATAGTGCAATTATTGTCGCCTTCTTTAACCTCAAGTCGCATAGCCACAGGCTCAAGCTCTAAAAGCTTGTCAGCTATTTCATTATGTGTATAGCCTAAAACTAAAAGCAAACTCCAAACGTGTATTGCATTTTCTATTGATGCCTTGTCAACAAAAGGGATAAAAATGGTATAATTTTCTCCTTTGTAAAGAGCTTCAATCTTACTAAGGTTTGATGTTGAGCTAATGTGCTTAATTTTTAAATGTGCTTTATCTGAAAAACCCCATGTAAAAATATTTTTTATTTGTGAATAATGCAGTTTAATTTTGTTGTCAATATCAACAGTATCTAAGCAATATATCAGTGTTTCACAATTTTTAAACAATAGCAGTTTTTCATCAAGTTTTTGCTCTATCGATAAAAAATTCTCTTGGTGTGCATCGCCAATATTAGTAAAAATACCAATGGTAGGTTTAATAATTTGCTGAAGTTTTTGCATTTCATTTGGTTGCGATATTCCTGCCTCAAATATGCCCAAATCGGCATTACCATTTAGCAACCAAACAGAAAGGGGTACCCCAACCTGACTGTTAAAGCTTTTAGGATTTCTTATTACATATTTTTCTTTGCTTAAACATTGGTATATCCACTCTTTTACAATGGTTTTTCCGTTACTGCCAGTAATGCCAATAACAGGTGTTTCAATGTTCTGTCTATGCCAAATAACCAGCTTCTGTAAAGCATCAAAAGAGTTCTCAACTTTTATAAAGTTTGCTCTCGAAAATTGTTCTATATTTTTAGGAAAACTTTCTACAATAAAATTTCTTACACCGGTTTTATATAAACCGGATATAAAAATATGCCCGTCATTTCTGTCTCCTCGTAAGGCAAAAAAAAGGCTCTCGCGTGCAAAAAGTACTTTGCGGCTGTCAATTAAAAGATATGAAACCTTTCCCCCAGAGTTTTTTATTAACTCACCGTTTAAAGCTGTTGATATGTCCTGTATATTATATGTATTCATTAACTGTGCTTAGCTATTTTGTTAACCTGATTAATTCATAAAAAATGAATTAATCACCGAAGGCCGACTGAATTTGCTGAGTTCAGTTGAGGGTTAACCCTCGAAAAAGTTTTGCTTTTTCGGTTTTTATAACATATTGGTGTTATAAAAGTGAATAATTCATGAATTATGCAGGTTAAAAATAACGAAATTTATATCAAAAAATCAATTAATTATTTATTGTTTCTATTTTTGTGTAAAATTACTTAATGTTATTTAGAAAACTATGTCAATAAAAGATAAAAAAATAGAGTGTAAAGGTTGTAATAATACCGATACCTGTTTTCATAACCTGTTTCCTGCCAATTCGGAATATTTCAATAATAAAAAGCAACAGCTTACATATAATAAGGGTGAGAATGTTTGTAAACAAGGTGCTTTTGCTCCATATGTAATGTATGTATATGAAGGGCTTATAAAAGTTTACCTTGAAACAGGTGTTGGAAAAAACGTTAACTTAAGGCTGATAAAATGTGGTGAGTTTGTTAGTTTTCAAAGCGTACTTGACCAACAGGTTTATAATTATTCGGCGGTAGCCTTAAAAAAATCGCGTATATGCTTAATTGATAAAGAGGGATTAAAGAAAATGTTACAGGAGAACATTGAAGTAGCATGGAATGTAATTTCTGAAAATTGCAAAAGCGAAAGCATTTTATATGATATTATTAATATTGCAACAACTAAACAGATGCCCGGAAAGTTAGCATCTGCCCTTATATATTTGGCATCTGCCCATTTTAAAGGTGATGATGTTTTTAAATGTTTGTCGCGAAAAGACATTGCAGAATTTGCAGGAATATCAATAGAAAGTACTGTAAAACTTTTAAAAGAGTTTGAAAGTGAGAAAACTATTGAATTAAATGGGAAAGATATTGTAATAAAAAGCAAAAAGGCTTTAAGCGATATTAGTAAGTTAGGTTAATAAAAATTTGCAACAAGCCTCGTAACGCACATAAAAACAACACATTAAAGAATGTTTTAATTCTGATAAAACATGCATTATCTCTTGATGTACATAAATTAAACTCATAGATCCACTTGTTCCAAAACCCTTTCTTGTTAATGTGCTAATATTCTGCTATATTGCATTAAAAATACTGCATTGAGGCCACTTATTATTTATATAACTATTTTACTGCTTGTTAGCTGTACCCAACAGTCTGATTCGATACCCGCAACCCAATATCAACAAATTTCACAAATTGTAATTGATAGCTTAAAAAATGAATCAGCTAATCTGTTTAAAAACAATATTTTACCTATTGAATTTGACAATTATTTAAAAGAGGCACTTGAGGTTGCTAAAAATTCAGGCAATAAAAACGAGATATTTAATATTTATTTATTGGTAAGTAAACGTTACAGAAATGCATCAAAATATGCCGAAGCCATTGAAGTTTCGCAAAAGACCATACTTATTGCCGACGAATTAAACAGCGATTTGCTTAAAGCCAAGGCATTGCATGAAATGGCCGTAAGTTTCAGAAAAGTAAATGACAACGCAAAGGCTCTAAAATATCACATGCAGGCATTAGAGCTCGCTGAAAACGCAAATGATACATTTTTAATTCACTGCTCATATAATGGTATTGGAAATGTATATTTTAGTTATAAAGATTATCACCGGGCAATTGATTATTTTCATAAATCGCTTAATTTTATTGGTAAAAGAAAGCCCAACCTTTTGGGCAAAGCAATAAATTCGAACCTTTTGGGCGAGGCATGGCTTTTTCTTGGTAATACCGATTCGGCTCTTATTTACCTTAACCAATCGTTCAATGCAAATGTTAAAATGGGCTCGCAGTTGGGTCAGGCTATTTGCCATAATGGAATGGGCTTGGTGTATTTTGAAATGGGCGATTATTATAAAGCCATTACGGCGCATAAAAAAGCTTTATCAATATATGAAACATTAAGCGATAAGTTTTATCAAACCATGTGTTTAAATAATATGAGTAAAACATATATGGCTATGCATGAATACGGGCTGGCCGAAATTCACCTAAAAAACACACTCAGTATTGCTAAAGCAATTGGCAGCAAACGCTTTGCTTTAGATGCTTTGCTTGGGCTGGCACGGCTTTATGATAAAAAAGGCAGGGCACATCTTTCATATTATTACAGCATGCAGGCAATTGCCTATAAAGATTCAATTACAATAGATTTGCAAAAGCTAAATACCGAAACAATGAATGTGCTATATAAAGCTGAAAAACAAAAGCGCCAAATAATTATTTTAAAACAAAATGCTGAGTTGTCAAAATTAAAAATGAGCAGGCAACTGTATGCTTTTTTTGCAGGAGTAATACTTTTATTTATTATTGTGATGTTTGGTATTTTTGCCTTTAGGCAGCGCAAGCTTAAAAGTAAACTTAGTGAAATTGGTTTAGAACAGAAATTATTTCGTGCAAGGTTAAATCCTCATTTTGTTTTTAATTCACTTTCGGCAGTTCAAAATTTTATTCTTCATAACGATAAAAAAGCAGCCTCCCAATATCTCGTAAATTTCTCACGCTTAATGCGAAATATTTTAATGGGTTCGGGCGAAGATCTTATACTATTGGAAAATGAAATGGAAATACTGGATGATTATTTAAACCTTCAGCGTTTAAGGTTTCAAGAAAAATTCGATTACTTTTTTGAGATACCTAACAATATTAGTCCACAAAGTACTCTTGTGCCACCTATGCTAATTCAACCCTTTATTGAAAATGCAATTGAACATGGTGTGCGCGATATCGACAGGCAGGGTACTATTATAGTTAGGTTTAATAAACAAGCTGATTATTTAATAATTGAAGTTGAAGATAATGGCAAGGGTATTTCAGAGCAAAATAGTGCTAAAAATAATAAGGGGCATATTTCTGTAGCAACCGAAATAACAAAACAGCGTTTGCAGAATTTGCAAACCATAATGAAGAAAAAGTGCAAGATGGAAATAATAGATAGTATAAAAACTACCGGATTGCACGGTGTTTTAGTAAAAATAGAAATACCTTTTATTGAGGATAATTAAACCACTTCTATTCTGTTTTGTATTAATTAATGTATTTTTATAGCCTTAATTTACAATTAATGCAAAAACATAAAACCAACAAAGATAATATTGACACCTCAGAATTTATTAAGGTTTATGGTGGCAGGGTTCATAATTTAAAAAATATTGATGTAACAATACCCCGAAATAAACTAACTGTAATTACCGGGTTAAGCGGAAGTGGCAAATCATCATTGGCTTTTGACACCATATATGCCGAAGGGCAGCGTAGATATATAGAAACATTCTCGGCTTATGCCCGCCAGTTTTTGGGTAGCCTTGAGCGGCCCGATGTTGATAAAATAACAGGCTTAAGCCCGGTTATATCTATTGAGCAGAAAACCACCAATAAAAATCCACGCTCAACAGTAGGTACAACTACCGAAATTTACGATTTTTTAAGGCTTTTATATGCCCGTGCCGGAGATGCATATTCATATGTAACCGGTAAAAAAATGGTAAAGTATTCCGATGAGCAGATTATTGATTTATTGATTGAAAGGCTATCAGGCAAAAAGATATATATATTAGCACCGGTAGTAAAAGGGCGTAAAGGGCATTACAAAGAGCTGTTTGAGCAGTTTATTAAAAAAGGGTTTATTTATGCACGCATTAATGGCAAAATAAAAGACATTGTGCCCGGTATGCAGCTCGACCGTTATAAAACGCATAATATTGAAACAGTAATTGACCGTTTAAAGGTTGATGATAAAGACCGTAGTAGAATAAGAGAATCCCTGCAAATTGCCATGAAGCAGGGTAATGGTATAACGTTAATACTAGATGCCGAAGCCAACGAGTTGCATTATTTCAGCAAACATTTAATGTGCCCCGAGTCGGGAGTGTCGTATAACGAACCTGCCCCACACACATTCTCATTTAATTCGCAGGCAGGCGCCTGCCCAAAATGCAAAGGGCTTGGTACTATTAATGAAATTGATATGTCAAAAGTAATTCCCAATAGAAATATTTCAATAAAAAAAGGAGGTATCGCACCACTTGGGAAATACAAAAACAACCTTATTTTTTGGCAAATTGAGGCAATAGCCGATAAGTATAAATTTGGAATTGATACACTAATCAAAAATATTCCTGATGATGCTCTTGAAACCATTCTTTATGGAAGCGAAGAACCTCTAAAATTGCAAAATACACCTCTTGGAAATACCAAAAACTACTTTTTAAGTTTCCTGGGGGTTATTAGTTATTTGCAAACCGAGCAGGGTAGCGATATCATAAAAAACAGGTCAAATTCAAGAGTCAGGAATTATATTAAAGAGATTGATTGCCCCGAATGTTCAGGTGCACGCCTGCGCAAAGAGTCGCTGCATTTTAAAATTGGAGGTAAAAACATATCGGAACTTTCTCAAATGGATATTAAAACCCTTTTTAAATGGGTACAGGAGGTTGAAGGTAAACTATCGGATAAACAGAAACAGATAGCAACCGAAATACTCAAAGAGATAAGGGCACGGCTTGGTTTTCTACTGCAAGTGGGGCTTGAGTACCTGTCGTTAAGCCGGCCATCAAAAAGCCTGTCGGGAGGTGAAAGCCAGCGTATTAGGCTGGCAACACAAATTGGCTCTCAGTTGGTAAATGTACTATATATACTTGACGAGCCCAGTATTGGCTTGCACCACCGCGATAACATGCGTTTAATAAATTCGCTTAAGGAATTACGTGATGCGGGCAATTCTATAATTGTTGTTGAGCACGATAAAGAAATGATTATGGAGGCTGACCATGTGCTGGATATTGGTCCGTTTGCCGGAAGAAATGGAGGTGAAGTGGTTGCACAAGGCACTCCCAGCGACATTGTTAAGTCATCATCGTTAACAGCCCAATACCTTAATGGCAAAAAGCGTATTGAGGTGCCTGAAAAAAGAAGGGCAGGAAATGGAAAGATTATTATGTTAAAAGGTGCAACAGGGCATAACCTGAAAAACGTATCGGTAAGCATCCCTTTAGGCAAGTTAATTTGTGTTACAGGTGTTTCGGGCAGCGGCAAGTCAAGCTTAATAAACGAAACATTGCACCCCATATTAAACAGGCATTTTTATAAATCGCTCAAACAACCGCTCCCTTATAAATCTGTTAAAGGAATTGATAATATTGATAAAGTAATTGAAGTTAACCAGTCGCCATTAGGCAAAACACCGCGCTCCAATCCGTCAACATATACAGGGATGTTCTCTGATATACGTGATATTTTTGCACGGTTGCCCGAGGCTAAAATACGTGGATATAAGCCAGGCAGGTTCTCATTTAACGTAAAAGGTGGTCGGTGCGAAACCTGTAAAGGTGCAGGTGTGCAGACTATTGAAATGAATTTTTTGCCCGATGTTTATGTGCAATGTAGCGAGTGCAACAGTAAAAGGTACAATAGGGAAACCCTTGAAGTGCGCTTTAAAGGCAAGTCAATTTTTGATGTGTTGGATATGACAATAAACAGGGCAGTAGGTTTTTTTGAGAATGTGCCCAAAATACTGTTAAAATTAAAAGCCTTGCAAGCAGTTGGTATGGGGTATGTAAAACTTGGGCAGCCATCAACCACACTAAGCGGAGGCGAATCGCAGCGTGTAAAACTCGCTGCCGAATTATCAAAACGAGATACCGGACGAACCCTTTATATTTTTGATGAACCTACAACCGGACTTCATTTTGAAGATATTAGGGTACTTATGAATGTTTTAAATAAATTGGTTGACAAAGGTAATACCATAATAATAATCGAACATAATATGGATGTTATTAAAATGGCCGATTATATTATTGATATAGGACCCGAAGGTGGAGTAGGGGGTGGAGCAATTATTTGTGAAGGAACACCAGAGCAAATTGTAAAAAAAGAGAAAGGATACACATCAAAATACTTAAAAAAAGAGCTAAAATGATACAGATTATTTGTAAAAACAGCAAAACAAAAAAAGAGTACCCGTTAGGTACCACATTAAAGCAGATAGCTGACAATGAAAATATAAAGCTTAATTACCCAATACTTGGGGCATTTGTAAACAATAAGCTAAAAGAGCTTACCTACAATATATATAAGCCAAAAACAGTTGAGTTTATTGATATTACCCACCCCGATGGAATCAGAGTATATACCCGCTCGTTAATGTTTGTTTTGCAAAAGGCCGTAAATGATGTAATACCCGGCAGACGCTTAAAAATAGAGCACGCTATTTCAAAAGGTTATTATTGCGAAGTTGAGGGTATGAATGGTTCTCTCACAATTGATTTAATATTTGCCATTGGAGATAGAATGAGAAAAATTATTAAAGATGATATACCATTTATAAGAAAAGAGATGCTGTCAACCGAGGCTATTGCCCTTTTTAATAAAGTGGGCATGAAGGAAAAAGTACGTCTGTTTGAATCGCGTCCGCAATTATATACATCGGTTTACAGTCTCGATAAAACTATCGACTATTTTTATGGTTATTTAATGATATCAACAGGCAACCTTAAAGTATTCGATTTGGTAAAATACTACGATGGTATGCTCCTTATAGCTCCAAAGCCCAGTAATCCGTCAGAGTGTGAAGACATTATTATTCAGGACAAACTTTTTGAAGTTTTTCAGGAATATAAACGCTGGGGCGAGATACTTGATGTGGGGTACATTGGAAATATTAATGAAATAATTAAAAATAAACAGGTAGGCGAGCTAATTAAAATCAGTGAAGCTTTACAGGAAAAAAAGCTGGTTTATATTGCCGATAAAATATCACAAAAGCATCACCACCCAAAGCTTATCCTTATATCTGGACCATCGTCAAGCGGAAAAACAACATTTGCCCAAAGGTTGGCTGTGCACCTTAAGGTGGCAGGTCTTAAGCCTGTAACCCTTTCACTCGATAATTATTTTGTAAACAGGGAGTTAACACCACGCGATGAAAATGGAGAGTATGATTTTGAAGCTTTGGAAGCTCTTGACATTGAACTATTAAACGATAATTTAGTAAGGTTGTTTAATGGCGAAGAGGTTAATATACCAAAGTTTTCGTTTCAAACAGGGCAAAGAAATTATAATGGAGATTCTATTCAAATTGATGATAAAACCATAATTATTGCCGAGGGCATACACGCCCTTAACCCCGGCTTGACCCCAAAAATTAATGATACTGATAAATTTAAAATTTATGTATCTGCTTTAACCACAGTTTCCCTTGATAATCATAATCGCATCCCCACAACCGACACACGTTTGGTTAGGCGTATTGTTCGCGATTGCAGGTATCGTGGGTATAGTGCTTTAGATACAATTAACCGTTGGCAAAGTGTACGAAAAGGAGAAGAGAAATATATTTTCCCTTTTCAGGAAAATGCCGATGTAATGTTCAATACAGCAGTTCATTATGAAACAGGTGTATTAAAAAGGTATGTTGAACCAATTTTGCATGAGGTCCCGGCAAATAATGTGGCTTATCGCGAAGCTGTCAGACTACTTAAATTTTTTAGTTACGTGGTGCCAATTCCAGATAAGGAAATACCACCAACATCAATATTACGTGAGTTTCTTGGGGGTAGCAGTTTTACATATTAATTTTGTAGAATCAACAAAATTGAATGCAAAACCAATTGATTATCATAATTTATTAACATTTTATCAACTTTTATACTGTCAAACCCCTATTAAATTTGATTATATTGGCTTTTTAAGTATTTTAGCATTAATTGTAATTTAGGAAAAATGTATATTCAAGTCCTATGTTTAAAATAATTATACCCGTTGTAGTAAGTTTTTTAACATTGTTTGGCTTTTTTAGCAGCGATGTTATTGTTTCGCTCAATATGCCAACATCAGCAAATGCCGGTGATGAGTTTTTGGTTGAAGTAACTATTAACAAAGGTGATATTGAGGGATTTGCACGCTTTCAGCAAGATTTGCCTGTTGGATTTACAGCAGTTGCCCGTCAAACCGTAAATGGTATTTTTAAGTTTGAAGATCAAAAAGTTAAAATACAGTGGATGCAAGTACCTGCCGACAGGGAAATTGTAATCTCTTATGCCGTTCAGGTTGGTCCTACAGTTTCAGGCAATTTTAGTTTTGATGGTAAATTCTCGTATATTGTAAATAATGGGGTGCAAACAGCCGTTGTGCCGGCTAAATCAATTACAATAATTGGGGACGAAACCGCTGCCGGAACTGCACAAGGTGCTGCAACAACTTACTCATATCAAAACGTAAGTTTAAAAAATATAGATTGTATTCGTCAAAAACCTTATTTAAATGACAATAATGAAGTTATTGTTAATATGTTGATAAATAAAGGTGATTTACAAGGTTTTGGTAAAGTGCAAGAGCAGATACCAAGAGGATATAGGGCTGAGAGTTTGAGGAGTAAAAATTCGATTTTTACTTTTAAAAATTATATTATTAAATTTTTATGGATGAATATGCCAAGGGACGAACAATTTGTAGTATCGTACAAGTTAATACCCGAAGGCGAAATACCCGATCAGGCATTTATTATAGCAGGAACTTTCTCGTATGCCGAAAATGAAAGAACAAAAACAATAAATATTGCCGACAGAGAGGTTGATTTGGATAACTTTAAGGGTGATCAATTGGTTGCTCAAACTATAGCAGAACCTGAAGTTACACCTGAACCTGAAGTAACAGAGCCGGAGCCAACAACTCAAACAGAATATGTGCCCGATGTTGCTATGGTTGAAACATCAACTGATAACACAAGTTATACCCCCCCTGATAATTATAACAACTTGTCAAATATTGCAAATGTACCATCTCCTGAAAATGGTGTAGCATATAGAGTTCAGATAGCAGCCGGCCATAATTTGGTAAGCGAAAATTATTTTAATAAACTCAATGTTACCGATAATGTACAAGTTGAAATTCATGAAGGGTGGCACAAATACACCGTAGGTAATTTCCCTGTTTATCAAGACTCACGTAATTATCGTGTTTATATATGGAATAACACCCCTATTCATGATGCATTTGTGGCAGCTTATAATAATGGTTTAAGAATAACCGTTCAGGAAGCGTTAATGATAGCTAACCAAAAATGGTACAAATAACAATCCTCCGTATATCAGCTTTTATTTTGATGTTTTTGCTAAGTATGGCTTCCGTTTTTGGGCAGCAAAAACTTAACGAAGAATATGAAACACTATTGCTTGAAGAGGAAAAAAGTACCGAGGGCTTGGCTTTTAAACCAATAATTGGTGTTGGTATGGGCTTCTTTACATTTTTTGGCGATGTAAATAATTACATGAGTACCCCGTTAAATGGCTTACCTTCATATCGCATATCAATTTCAAGAAATATAGGCAAATATTTTGATATCGAATTCCATGGCACCTTTGGCAACGTGTCGGGTAATGAGTATGATGGAAGTTCTGACAAAGTAAGGAATTTTAAAACCAGCCTTTTTCTTGGTGGAGTTTCAATGTTTTATAATTTTAACCATATAATGAAACGCCAACGGCCCATACACCCGTATTTTTCGTTAGGTATTGAGGTGCTTCAGTTTACCCCAAAAGGTGATTTGCTCGATAAAAATCTGGATCCTTATTATTATTGGACAGATGGAACAATCCATAATATTGAGGATGGCATAAGTGGCAATAACACATTAATTAACCGCGACTATGAGTACGAATCCGATTTGCGCGAGCTTGATTTATATGGATATGGGTATTACTCAAAAAATACATTCGCAATACCAGTTGATATTGGTGTAAATGTAACTATATCCGACAGGGTTAAATGCCGTTTGGGCACTACATGGCATTTAGCAATGACAGATTATATAGATAATATAAAAGGGGGGCAAGGTTATAAAAACGACATTATATTAAATACTTATGTTGTATTAACGGTTGATATGTTCTCGCCTACTGACGAATTAACTGCTGTTGAGAATTTTAAAAACATGAAGTTTACCATTACAGACCGTGAAGATGCCGATGGTGATGGTATTGATGATTTTAACGATGAATGTCAAGGAACACCAAAAGGGGTAAAGGTTAATTATAAAGGTTGCCCTGAAGATCAAGATAATGATGGTGTACCTGATTATATGGATAAACAAAAAGATACACCGTCGGGCACAATTGGTGTTGGTGCAAACGGTATTAGCCTTAGAGAGGCTCAGCTGATAGTATTGCTTTATGACCCCGATGCAATTAAAAGGAGCGAAGTTAAATTATATGGTAAAACCACTAAGGCTGGCAGCAGTAGTAATGCTAAAGGTATTCCCGATAAGTTTAAGCCG
Source organism: uncultured Bacteroidales bacterium (assembly GCA_965370965.1). Classification (GTDB taxonomy): domain Bacteria; phylum Bacteroidota; class Bacteroidia; order Bacteroidales; family SZUA-534; genus GH45. Next base: position 204 of record CBDUWQ010000030.1, on the reverse strand, counting down.
GTAGATATTAATGAAGATAATTATATTTCGCATGATGAACTGCAAAAAGCCATTGATGCTATTTTTGAAGGCACATCGTCATTAACACCGGGTGATATTTATGAACTGCAAGAATTTTTCTTTAACCAGTAATAGCAAATTAAGTTATTTATTTTGTTACTAATCAGTGTTAGAAAATAAATATAAAGTTATGTAACTTATTGA
>CBDUWQ010000029.1:0-26965 GCA_965370965.1 uncultured Bacteroidales bacterium | reverse complement strand
TATTTGGTTGAATATTATCTTAAATCGGTGGTTTTTAGACAAACTGCCGTTATGGCACACAGTAGATATTAATAAACAAAATAGTTAGGTAGATAAAATTTATTTTTATAACTTTCGGATAATAAATTAATTAATTATTAAAAACCGTAACTATGAGAATCCTTATTAGTGGGTTCATTGTATTTGTGATTTGGTCTATTTTTTCTGTTTGGCTCTATGTAGAAAAGCTTAAGCCTGCAATGGATGGTTCAATAACTGTACAGTCTACCTCTATAATCAAGACTACATTGGCAGATTCTGTAATCCAACCAGAAGCTTTAATTCCCAATGACATGATAATCTACTTTGATTTTGATGATGATAGCTTCAAAAACGATTCGATAATAGATAATAGCGTTATTGAATTTAAAGAATGGCTTGATAAGAATTCAGAATCAATGCTTATAATAACTGGTCATTCTGATAATATGGGAACATTGAAATATAATCAGATTCTGGGACTTGAAAGAGCCAAGGCTGTGCAGAATTATTTTCAAAGCAAAGGTATTGATGCCACCAAGTTAATGGTTGCCTCTGAAGGAGAAAGTCAGCCAATAAACGATCAAACTACCGAAGAGGGTAGGGCTAATAACAGAAGAGTAATAATAACAATTAAAAAATAGAATTATGAACCCACTTTTTATAATATTAGTACAATCAATCACTGGATCAGTAATTGTAATTATTTTATTATTGCTGATAGCAGCGGTTATCGGATTTTTTACAGCTTGGCTTTATTCGAAATCTATTTACACTCCTGTCGTAAAAAGTCTTGAAGATGAGAAGGTAGAGTTGAATACGCAAATTAGCGATTTAAAGGACGATGCTGTTAAGCTAAATAGTAAAATCGACCAGCTTAATGATGAAGTCAGTAAACTTGAAAAGAAGATAGCCAAGAAAGAGAAGTAAACCAGGAATCGTAAAAACACAAAAGAGTGTGTGCGGTTAATTGTAAATTCAATTAACTTTCGGACATGAGCACCAACAAAAAATTGGACAATTGAAGCAGAGTATAATGATAAAACGATTTTATTAATCGAGGATAAAGCAACTGCAGAAGAGTTTGCGACTGAATTTATAAGGATAAAAAACAATTAATTAAAAAATAATAGCCCATTACAATGTATTAAAATAATAGCCGTAATAGTAATAAATTGAAGGGTTGTATTTTAAAACTCAAGTGAAAGTAATAATCAGCTTACTAATACTTCCCCGGTCATTTCATTCGGAATATCTAATTTCATAAGCGATAAAAGGGTAGGAGCTACATCGGCCAAAATACCGTTTTTAACTTTTGTTATGTTATCCGAAATCACAATAATTGGAACAGGGTTTAATGAGTGTGCAGTATTTGGCGAACCATCAGCATTTATGGCGTTGTCGGCGTTGCCATGGTCGGCTATTATTACAACCTCATAGCCATTTTTTTGCGCAGCATTTACTACCTCGCCCACGCATTGGTCAACTGTTTTTACAGCTTTTGATATTGCATCATAAATACCGGTATGGCCTACCATGTCGCCATTGGCAAAGTTTACAGCAATAAAATCCAGTGCGCCTTTATTAAGCTCGTTAACCAAAGCATTTTTAACCAAAAATGCACTCATTTCGGGCTGTAAATCATATGTGGCAACTTTTGGCGAGTTTATTAAAATACGTTTTTCGCCGTCAAATTCCTTTTCGCGACCGCCATTCATAAAAAAAGTAACATGTGCGTATTTTTCGGTTTCGGCAATGCGTAACTGTTTTAAGCCAAGTTTTGAAACAACTTCGCCAATAGTATTTTGCACATTGTTTTTTGTAAATGCTATGTTTATTTTTTTAAAATTCTCATCGTACATTGTCATTGTAACATAGTGCAGCTGTAATGTTTTCATGCCATGTTCGGGCATGTTTTGTTGCGATAGTGCGGTTGTTATTTGGCGTAGGCGGTCGGTTCTAAAATTAAAACAGAACACAACATCTCCCTCGGTTATTTTTCCAACAGGCATATCATTTTCATCAACAAAAACTACTGGTTTAATAAATTCATCGGTAACACCGTTTGAGTACGACTCTTCAATGGCTTTTATTGCATTTGTGGCATGTTTGCCTTTTCCGTTAACCATTAAATTATAGCCTTGTTTAATGCGTTCCCAACGTTTATCGCGGTCCATTGTGTAGTAGCGACCAATTAACGATGCAATTTTTACATTGGTTTTATCAATATGCTCTACCACTTTTTTCATAAATCCCAACCCGCTTTTTGGGTCGGTGTCGCGGCCGTCGGTAAGGGCATGTATAAATACATTTTTTAAATTGTGTTGGGCGGTTATGTCACAAAGTGCCAACAAATGGTTAGTCATTGCATGTACGCCGCCGGGACCTATCAAACCAATAAAATGTACTGCTTTATTGTTTTGTTTTGCATAGTTAAATGCATCCAAAATAATCTTGTTTTTTTCAATTGATTTATCTTTAATAGCAAGGTTAATTTTTACCAAATCTTGATAAACAACCCTACCTGCGCCAATGTTAAGGTGTCCTACCTCTGAGTTGCCCATTTGTCCATTTGGCAAGCCAACATCTTTGCCGCTGGTAAGTAGCTGGGCATTAGGGTAATTGTTTTTTAATTTTTCAATATTTGGAGCTCCAACGGTTGCAATAACATCCGACTTTGTTTTATTGCCAATTCCCCAACCATCGAGAATCATTAATAGGGCTTTTTTATTTTTCATCTGTTTATAGTTTTATAATCACTGTTGAAACGATGCATGCATCGTTTTTACCTTTATCTAAGGCAAACAAAAATATTCAAATTATACCCAAATAACCAATTTGAAAATGGTTATTTAAGTTTAATGGTATTTGCATAACGCAAAACTATGCAGTTGGTTTATAATTACTATTTATTTGTTTAGCTGAAGTAAAGCTCTATAATTAAAATAAAAAGAATGTAATTAGCAGAATATCAACAATATAATAAAGAGTATTATTATTGATGGCATTTTTTATTAATTAAATTTATTGCCAATAGTCAGATTGATTTTATAGGGCAAACGTTTGAGTTAAAACTATTTGGTGTATAGCAAAAATAACGTTTGAAGATTATTATTTTTGCAAACACTATATATCATGACCGGCTGGAAGCCGATGATCCAAACATCTTCTATCACATTATTGCATCATATTGTAAATATCAATAATTAGTGGATTTTGTTATACACTCAAACTATTTTGTAACTATAAGTTTTTTAACTTTTGATGTATTATTGTAGGTAAGTACATAAAGGTAAACGCCGGGTAAAAGATTCTCATTTTGTAAATCAATTTGCTCAATATATTTACCTGCACCAAGGTTTTTATTTGCAATAATATTTTTAATAATCCTGCCGTATGAATCATATAATTTAAGCGAGACGGTAGCTTTTTGTCTTAGTTTAAATGAGTAAAAACTTAAGTGTGTTGCCGGGTTTGGGTAAATAACCTCCTCGGTAACCGAAAAAACTTCGTTAACATCAAGTCCTATTATGTCTGTATCAATAATAGCTGTCCAAATGCTTAATCCGCTTTCACCACCACCATAATGTAATCGTGTCCATATTGGTCGCACAATGTTGTTATGAGCGGTTATATTGTTATAGTCTCCAAAAAAGACATTGCTTGTGGGTAAAAATGGAGATTCGCTAATTTTAAAATTTGTAAAAGTCTCGCCACCATCTTGCGACATGGCCATATAAACATCGGTTGTTTCGTCATCATAAGCCCTGCGGTCGTAAAAAACAAAATACAAAACGCCATTGGTCTGGTCAATTGTCATCCATGTTAAAAACTGGTGTGTTTGTGTTGTATCATTATTCACTTTTGTCGGTTCGCTCCAAGTATCTCCGCCATCGGTTGATTTGGCAAGCCAAACATCAGTGTTGTCTGTTCCGTTTCTTTGGTCGGTCCAGTTAATATAAATAGTTCCTTTATGGTTTGAGTTACTTGTGTCGCAGCAAGTTATTGGTAAGCCGTTGCAACGATTAATTCCGGGTATTGTTAAGTCCCAGCCGCCGGGTTGTGTTGCTGCTTCAATGTCGTTATCTAACCAAGTTAACCCTTTATCAAGTGAGCGGTCAAAGTATATTTTATTATTGAATGCCCATGCCACAAATATTTCGCCATTTAGGCCAATAGCCGGAACAGCTCCTTCGGTTGTATTATCAGAGTCGATACAGTCGCCCGACAGTTCATTTATTTGAATTGACTCACTCCATGTTTCACCATTGTCATCTGATTTGCTAAAAAGAATATTGCTTTTTTTACTGCTCGACGAACTTCCGTAAGCATCAAACACAGTCCATGTGGTATAAATGTAATTGTTTGAAAAATCTACAGCGGCCCACTGTTTGTCATGGTGTTTTGAACCCTCACAACTCATAAACGAGCCATTATTCCATGTTTCACCATTGTTGGTACTTTTTTGGCAAACAATTCTGTCTAACCAATAACCGTCTTGGGGGTTTGAAAGGTGCAGGTAATAAAAATCGCCATATTTATCGCTTATTATACATGGGTCGCCCATCACCTTATAAGTAGAGCTTAAACTATTCCATGTCCAAGTTAAGCCGCCATCATTTGAGTAGTAGTAGTTTCGCATGTTAGAGCCTGCAACAATATATTGCGGATTAGTATAGTTTAAACATATGCTTGGTTCTTCGGGGCTGTTAATTTGGCTTATTTTAACATTTTGATGCTGTGCCATTAAGTATTGACTTGAGACAATAATAAGAATTGATAAAAAGTTTTTCATAATTTTATAATTATATTTACGAATTATCACGAATTTGAATAATATTTAATTGTATTCATGATTTTTTAAAGAAATAAAAATACAAAAACTTTATTTGTAAATAAATAGTAACTACTAAATATATTTTGCTTTGATAAAAAAACTGTTTAGGTTTTTCTTTAGGTTAATAGTCATACTTGTTTTGTTTACCGGCATATTGTTTCTTTTGTCGAAACTTCTTGAGCAAAAAACAGTTAATAAAGCTATTACTGCCCTTAATAATGATTTGGATGTACCGGTTTATGTTGAGAGTATATCATTTTCGCTTATAAATAAATTTCCGTATGCCACACTTCTGTTAAAAAATGTAACTGTATTGCCGGCAAAAGATTTTAACCGCCGCCATTTTAATGAAAATTATGTTGATACATTGGTTTTTATAAAGGAGCTTTATTTATCAATGAATATGTTATCGTTATTAAACAATGAGCTTGAATTAACAAAAGCCTATGTGCATAATGGGCAAATAAATATTTTAGTTGACAAAAATGGAAAAGAGAACTATAAAATACTTAAAACAAAACAGGTAAAACACTTGCCCGACACCTTAGTAAACAATATGGCTTTTATGCTAAACCAAATTCAGCTAAAAAATGTTGAGTTAAGGTTTATTAACAGATATAAAAAAACAGGTATAAGCATTTACGCACCGGCTTATACTTTAAATGGGTCGTTTTACAAAAAGCAGTATAAGGCAAGCTCAAAGGGCAAGCTGTTGCTAAATTATTTTGAGCAGGGTAAAATAAAAATCCATCCTGCAAAGCCGGCAAAATTAAATTTACAGCTTAGTGTTGATAATAACAATATTGAAATTATTGAAAGCAGTTTGCAAAATTCAGGGGTAAAGCTTTCAGCTACCGGAATTATTTCGTTGGGTAGTCCTGTAAAGGTTGATTTAAAAATTGCAGGCACTACCAATAATATTAATGAACTGTTGAGCATTTTTAGCAGCAATAAAAAATATAAATTTATTACTCAAGGGCAACTTGGTGTTTCTGCAGTTGTAAAGGGAACTATTAGCAGTAAAAAATCGCCAATTGTAGCAGCAAACTTTAAGTTGGAAAATGGCAGTATTAGTGAGAAGAAGCATCACCTTTATTTGGATAAAATTGCAATTAGCGGCTCATATAGCAATGGCAACAAACAAAAAATGAGTACTTCAAAAATTGATATTGATAAATTTTTAATATCAACCGATAGCAGCTCATTATCGGGCAGTATAAGTATTTATAATTTTAATAAACCTGTAGTTACAATAAACTCAAAAGTATTGATTCATATTAATGATATTGCTGGTTGGCTACCTGATAAGTCAAAACTATTAATTGACGGGCAAATAGGAGGGGAGTTTTATTGCAAAGGTTTTTTTGATACTAAGGCGCCCTACTCTTTTAGTATTTTGCGCAACTGGACTAAAAATGGCAATTTTGTTATTAAAAATGGTGTTATTAAAGCATCTAAACCAAAATTAAATATTGAAGGTTTAACTGTACAATTAGCAGTTAGTGAAAATATGCTATCATTAAAAAGACTAAAAGGGACGATTCAAAATAGTAAAATTGAGGGTGGTTTTATTATTGATGATTACTTTACACCCCTTGTTGATTCAACTGCAAACATTGATATTGTGGCTGATATTAGTGCAAACCAAATTTATTATAAAGATTTTAGCCACTTTTTTGAAAGCAGTAGTACTGATGCAAAAAACCAACGGGGTATTAATTTTAAAGGTAGTTTAAAAACTGATAAGTTTGTATATAAAAAACTGATTGCAAACAATGCACACGGAAACATTAGTTATAAAAATAAAAAGCTGCAAATTACTGATTTAGAGTTTAATGCAATGGGTGGCACTGTGCAAAGTCAATTGAATTATTTTCGCAGACATGGAAATAAATACACTCTACAAACAAACACAATAACTGATAAAGTGAATATAAAGCTGTTATTTTCAAATTTTAATAATTTTGGGCAAACCCATATTACTGATAAAAATATTGGTGGGCAGTTAACTTCAAATTTTGATTTTGAGGTAACCTATAACAATGGAAAGTTTGAACCTGCTACCATTGAACTTTTGGGTCATTTGCGAATAGACAATGGCGAACTGATAAATTTCGGTTCTATTAAAGAGGTGGCTAAATATTCGGATATTGAGGAGCTAAAGCACATTAAATTTTCATTGCTTGAGAATGATATATTAATAACCGGCAGTACTGTAAATATTCCTAAAATGGATATAATTAGCAATGCTTTTGACATATCACTTTATGGATGGCAGAAATTTGATGGCGATTATGAATATCATATGCGCGTTAATCTTGCTGATTTTATGGGGGGTAAGTCAAAGAGGTTGGCAAAACAGCAATCGGAATTTGGTTATATTGTAGATGACGGGCATGGTAAAAAAACTCTGTACTTAGTAGCCACAAGCAAAAACGACAAAACAAAGGTTAGCCTTGATAGCGAAGTGATTAAAAAAAATATTAAAAAAGGGTTTAAAGAGGAGAAAAAAGAATTTAAAAAGGCACTGCACGATGAGTTTGGCTGGTTTAAAAAAGATACAACTTTAAATAAAAAAGAGAAACCAAAAAAGAATCAGGAGTTTATTATTGAGTGGGACGAAGAATAATAACTTTTTAAAATGGTAAAATTCTCAATATTTTTATTGTGTAAAAATCTTAAATCATAAATCGTACATCTTAAATATTTGAGATTAAAGATGTACGATTATGATTGTAGAAGTAATAGAAAAAGGAAAGTATTTAATTGTATAACTTCCATAAATATTTTTAGGTGTTATCCTATACTCTCTTTGTAGGCATCGGCCGATAATAAATCGTCTAATTCCGATGGGTCTTCTATTTTAATTTTAACCATCCAGCCGTCATCATAGGGGCTGTTGTTTACAATTTCGGGAGTATCCTCTAATTTTGGGTTTACCTCAATAACCTCGCCGCCTAATGGCATAAACATATCCGATACTGTTTTTACCGCCTCAATGGTTCCAAAAGTTTCACCCTTTGATAAGGTTTCGCCTTCGGTTTCAATTTCAACAAATACAACATCGCCTAATTGCTGTTGTGCATAATCGGTAACACCAATTGTAGCTGTGTCGCCATCTACCTTAATCCACTCATGATCGTCAGTGTACTTTAAATTTGAAGGAACGTTCATATTATTTCTGTTTTATACGGTTTTAACTATATTTTATTTTTTTAAACAAAATTAATTATTTTTTTCATATAAGAAATACATAAGTGAAAAGTTTAAAATAAATTTACCAAAGATGGCGTCGTTTTTTTTCAAATTTTAATAAAGAGAAAGGAAAAAGAGCAAGTCAGAATGGGGAAGTTATTTTGAACCTTTCACTAAAGCACATATTGGTAGTTGTTTTTAACGAATAGTTTAGCACTATTGTGCAAGCGAGAACCTTATCATTATACCAAACTCGGTATTGGCAGTTTTAAACGACCCCACAAGCGGGTTATTTCTATTATGGTCGTAATAGGCTTGTAAAGTAAGTTTATCACTTAATTGGTAATCGGCAGTAAATTTAATTGATAAAACTTTTTGACCTTGTGTAACCTGACTTGTATTTTGTGCTAAATTGTGGTTAATACTGGCATTATTTCTTATTGATATATCAGCCCTTAAATTCAGGTCACTTGTAATAGGTTTTTTATTTACAATTATTTTTAGTTTATCAAACCTATATCCAGTACCAATTGTATATTCGGTTGTATATAATTCAGTCATTTGGTTATTTGACAGGCTCATGGTTAAACTGCGCGTTTTTTTATATTCAAATCTTGTAAGCACATTGTTTTTCCAGGTCATATCAAAACCAATTAGCGGCACATATTGTTCGGTAGCTGCAAAGCTGTTAATACTAACTTCAGTTACAAAAAGGTTAGAATCAACCCCTCCAACTGCCCATGAGTAACCCGATTGGGCATCTTCATAATTGTAAGCTATGTTTGACCCGTAATTACCAACTGTAAAAGTTGCCATATAGCCGTGCGATACTGTTATATTGCGAAATCTTTTTGCAAGGAAGCCGATATTTTTCAGCCCATCAAATTTAACACGCCAACTGGGTCTAAAAAACAACCAGCTTTTAAAATCTTGGCTAATGGTGCTTATGTTTTTATCGGTATATGCTGCCAAAAATGCAGGAATTGCCACATCGGGGTTTGAACTATTGAAGCCTAATGGGAATATAGTGTCGTTAACAAATTGTGGGTTATAGTCAATTCCATTTTCCAAAGCAAATTTCTTTCTGTCTTCGGCCAATCGCCATGCCATTGTATTTAAGTTTTTACGGTACATGTTAAAGGTTGACGATTCGGGGTTTTCTGATGTTGGCTTATCTTTAAATGAAGACCCCAGCATCCAGATATTAACATTATAGCTTCCTCGCATCATTACATCGTTTACCTCAAAACCCCCGTCCCCTGTAGGATAAATATATTGAGTAATACCATGTGTTTCGCTGCGCTGTCCTGCAAAATCAATACGTAAATCGCGTACCGGTTTGTATTGGGCTTTAAAATTATATGTAATGTTATTTGTTGTTGAATACGGAGGAATAAGTTGTGCGCTATCAATTAGCAGTCTGTCATCTATCATTTGTTCAATAAATTTATATCCATCGTACTGCCAGCCAAAAATAAATGGTAAACCCGGGTATTTAGGTAATTCTTCAAAACTATGTGTTGCAGCGTAACCCGATACCATGGTTCCCCTATTTTGACTAACCGAACCCGAAAGTTGCTTAAAACCCATTACCATTAGTCCCGTATATTCCAAGCCAACAATTAGCGGATTCTTTTTTATAAGTTTTTCACCTGTTATTTCAACAATTATATCTTTTATATCTTTGTCAATTGTAATCTCAACTTTGTTTTCATTTATTATACTAAATTCCGATTTAACCTCTTTACCTCCCGATAAAACTCTAACATCAATTTTTTCTTCGGTTCCTAAGTTGTGAGTTACTCGTCTTGATTTTCCCTTTTTAAAGCGAAGTTTTTCCTTTGTAAAGGTTACCTCTTTGTATTCAGGTTTATTCCTCTGTTCTTTAGTTTTTTTGTATTTTTTGTCAAGTTTATCTAAAAAACCAACTTTTTTATAAAGGTTACCCAAATTTAACTGGGTATTTAATGATAATTGTTGGGTGTTTTTAATAGTGTTTTTAGGGTTAACAGTTCCCGCTTTAACTATAGGCCCCCGTTTCCATTCATAAGTTGAACCATAACGTGTATTTGCCGATACCCAGTTTAAAAGGCGTATTTTATTTATTGGAATAGTGTAAGTGGCATTAAATTTTTGATTGTATATATTGGGTGTACCAAAGTTCGAAATGGAATTCCATACAGTCTCTTTATAAATCTCATATTCATCTTTGTTTAATTTATTTATCTCTCCAAATGGTTCTTCAATTAAGGCATTTGTATTGGTAGAAAAATCGAATTTTAACCCTTTTGAGAAATTATATTTTATGTTGAACTTTCTGTTCCATGTAAAGTTTTTATCATATGTTGGTGTGAATTTTTGGTCGAGGTTGTTCAGGTTGCGCAGCAATCTCTCGCTGTATTTACGGTTAAATGTTGTGCTAAATGAAACTTGTTGTGGTGCATAATAAAAATTAAAATCGCCAATTAGTTTAAAGGCAGGTTTTCTTAAAAGCTTACTCTTTTTAAAAGGTTTTATGTTTTTAGGGCGGTTATTAAAAACATAGTTTAGTGCTCCCATATAATTCTTTATGTTATCATGGTCAACCCCAACATCGCGGTGGGCTAATTCACTGTACGAGTATGATGCATTTAGGTTTGACGGGCTGTAAAAACGCACCTTTCCTTTACCTGTGCGGCCTATTCCCACATTAGTAAAGTTTATGCTTTTGCGTTCGGTTAAATCCTGAACTTGTTTAATAATTTCCTTTTTTTCATCATCGGTTAGGCTTTCTTCATTTAAGGTTGTTTCAAGTTTTACATCTTGGTCAAGGGGGTTGTATTCGGGGTTTATTGATGTGCGTGAGTAACCAATAAACATTGGTATTCTAACATTTGTTTTTTTCGGAAAAAATTTACCTAACTCAAAGTTTGTTGAAACATCAATTTGGTTTGACTCTTCTTTGGCTCGTTCTTGTCCTTTTTGTTCAATACTTCCAAAACCGGGTTGTGTAGTGCTCCCTGCTATCGATACTGTTCCAAAATCGGCCATTCGGGCTGTCATTCGTCCGGTTGCTGCCCAGCCCCCTTTTTCGTCAAAATCGGTTAGGCGTAACTCATTTACCCATATTTCAACCGATTTTGGTAACCCATCATCATCTAAGCTGTTAAATTTCGCCTTTGGGTTGCGCACACCAATTAATATGGAGTTTACATTGGCTATATTGGGGTTACCTTTAATGATAATCCTCCGTTTGGTTTTTTCATCGTAAACAATATATTTATTTGTATAGTTAATATTTGAATTAGCCTTTCTCATTGCCTCGTTTCGTTTTAACTTTGCAGCAACCAACGTTTCAAAATCTATTACCATATTGTTTTCAACAGGCCAAACTTTATCCCTTTCATTGTTGCTGTAAAAGCCGGGGGGTGTTATTTTTACAGGCACTTCATATTCATAATAGTTATCAGTAAAATCTGAACCAATGCGCACAAAAGTTGTAACATCGTAGTCTTCTGCCAGTTCTTTGTTTTCAAACATCGACTCGCCATGAATATACATTTGCAGTTTGCCGTAATCGCGCATGTCCATATTAAGTGTTTTAAACACACCTTTTGCATATCCATCTTCTAAGTGAGCCACTTTTATTGCCATCGATTGCTCATTAAGTTGGGTTAGCTGTGGGTTGCTTGGGTCTTGTTGGCGGTCAACTCCGGGAGGTAAAATATAGTTTACGGGTTCTTTGCTACCGTTCTCTTCAATATTTACTGCAGATACTGTAAAAGGCGCATTGTTTGGGTTATGACTTTCGTCCCCATCTCCTATTGTTTCGCCACCTTCTTTTATCACATAATCATATTTGCGCCACTCGCTACGTACCAATTCTAATTTTGCAAAACGCAATACAATAGGTTTTTGCCAGCCTTTCATAAACATTCGCATAAACCTAATCGATTTAAAATCTTGGATGCCTCCATGGGATATACCAGCATCAACCGGAATTTTAAATTGGTACCATTTGACAGTTTTGGTTGTGCCATTTTCTAATTTAACATTTGCCTTTTGAGTATTGGTAATATAGTTATAGCCTGTTACAAGTCCTAATGTATCAAGGTCAACTTTATATTCAAAAAAGGCTTCGTTTTCGTTAAGGGTAAAATCGCCGTTAATATCTTCAACATCGGGGTTTTGTTGGCCTACTGTACTATATGATTCATCAGAGTTTTCACTTACCGGCGTATTACCCTCATTATTATTGTAACGTTTATACCGTCCTAAAATATCTTTGCTTTCTGCATCATAATCACTTCCTCTAAAGTAGTGGTAATCATCATTTGAGGGGTCTTTTTCAATATCTGTAAATACTTCGGCATTAACTATATTTCTAACTTCATTCAAATAGTCCTGAAATTTAATATTTTCATCCGAAATATCTGAACCGGCTGTTGTGATGCTACTTCCAACACCGTCAAAACCAACATCTTGCCTTACACGCAATTCGGGTGAGTTTACAAAGGCATTACTAACGGGCTGAATTGACGGAACACGTCCCCATTGGGTATTTATATAGCTATTTGAATTAGGGGGGTTATCGGTAGGCAGTCCATGCTCAAAGCTTTTTCGTCCGTCCTTTAAAATGTCTTCTGATATGTTTCCTAAATGGAAATATAACTGCCCACCCGGGTTTTCTTTGCTATCCTCAACAAAAGGGTCCATAAGCCAAAACATTATATATTCAACATTTTGTGCTTCAAAATCGTTGGTTGTAAGTTCGCGCATTACACCTCCCCAACGGGTTTCAGGGTCTAATAAATTACCATTCTCATCAATACCCGAGGAATAGTCTGATTCTGTAGTTTCATAATTATATGATCCACGCTCCTTGGGGTAAAAAGCCAAGTCGAGGGTTGATATTTCTGTTGGTAATCCGTTTGCTGTCTCTTTATTCGGAAAAATATCCTGCTCTTGCACCCTATATACTTTTAAGCTTGATTTTTGTTCATCACTAACCGGCGAGCCCGAACGAAAAAACAGAGGGTCAATTTGGTACCATGCCAATTTTGCACGGTTAAAACCTGATGATAGGTTACTATAGTTATTTGATTCGGGAAATGATTCGGTATGAGGGATACTTGACAATACCCAGCCGTTTTTATTTCTAAGGTCAATACTTGATTCGCTGCCTTCAAAATCGTCAATAAAGGCATTGCCCTCTTTGCCAATTGCAGAGTTATGACCCGGTATCAATTGTGCAAATTCCCCCTCAACAGTAATTGTTGATTTTTCTTTGGTTTCAATAAATGGTAAAAAGTCAACCATGCGGGTAAGAAAAGGCACATCGGTACGGTACGATCCGTTTAAGCCCCAAATGGTATTGTTAATGGGTTCTTCTCCCATGCCAACCTTTTGTGTTAAAGGTTTTTCGGTTAAATTCATAATGGTTGCGCCTACGTTTAAATCGCTGTTAAACCGATAATCAAAATGGCTACCCATTAAGGTTTTACTTTGCAGGCTAAACATCGAATTACTTTCAAGCGATATTTTTATGGGTGTACCCGATGCAAGGTAACTTTCGTTCAGAATTTTAACCCTACCCATATTATAATCAACCGTATAGTCAACATTCTCTTTTAATATTATTCCTCCGGCAGTAACTTTTACCGAGCCTTCGGGTATATTAAATGAGTTTAGAAAAATTTCGGAACCACCACTTGATTTGAAAGTACCCGACAGGTAGTATTTGTTTTTTGATGTTATCTGCTCGGCCTTATATTGAGTAGAATCGTACAGAGCCTGAAAAGTCATTTTTTCGGCAATATTTTCTGTTTCATCTTTGCTGCGGTTACCTTCATTATCAATATCCGATAATATTTTTAGTTTCATGTATCCACCAAAGGGTTCAAGCATCGGGAATATTACCCTGCCTTTGTTGCTTTTTATGGTAACCCCTTCAACAAAGTCAAAAACACCATCGCCTTGTGGCACATAATCGCCTTGCGAGTTTAAATTATCGAGGTTTAACTGGCGTATAAATTTCTCGTTTTTTAGGCTGTCGCTTAAAGCCTTCCGTTTATCGGGTATATTATAAAGGCGGGTTCCTGTTTCGTCATCGTAATACTCAACATCAAAAATAAAATCGTTTTTATTAACCTGATATGCACCAATGGCATAAATGTTTTTCATCATTAATTTCCAGTTGGGGTATATGGGGTTAAAGTTTGTCCCTTTTAAAAGTTTTACGTACAGCACGCTCGGGTTGTCAATTCCATCTTGCGAAAATTCACCCACTTGATAGGTTTGACCATTATGGGTATATTCAAATGTAACGGCAAGTACTTCATCGCCATTTAATGCCGAGTTTAGTGATATGTAACCCAACCGAGTATCCAAAGTATAGTCTTTTGGTTCAAGTTTCCAAGCGTACTCAACTTTCTCAAAATTTTTACCTCCTACATATCCTGCTTCGTCTAACCTGCGCGATATATTATAGATATTTCTTGATACTGTGTCTTTCGGAAGGTGTTCATACAGTGAGTTTGCATGGTTATCGGGCATATTTGGCATGTCTGCTCTGCCTGTTTCAATTCTGTCATCATAAATAATCTGTTCAACACGGTCGTAAACATGTAGGGTATCTTTGTTTTCGCCAAGATCCATAAGTGCAATAATATTTCTTGCATTATCAATTTTACGGTTTGTATTTGTTACCCAAACCTCAATTTTGGTAATATTAACCGATGAGGTAACAATGGGTAGGTTCTTTAAAAACTCATCGTAATGTGCCCTAAAATAATGTGAAAGGAAAAAGTGCCTGTTTTTGTCGTATTTAACAGCCGGAATACTGTATTTGCTTTTTTGTGCGCCCCCTTCAACGGTAATGGTTTTTGTTTCGCCCTCTTGTTGCGAAAACACAGTTGTTATATACAGGTTACCGAATTTTAACTCCGATAATATTCCAAAAAGGCTTTGACTACCCGAAATAAGAGATGTTGTTAAAGGCAACGATACATCACCTGCTTCAATTTTTTGAATAACATCATCTTCTTTTCCTTGATACCTAAGGTTCATTGTGTTATCAAAGTCAAATTGCGATTCAGTATTATAATTTACCTTCATTTCAAGGTTATCGCCAATTTTACCAACCACACTCATCTGTATTTCTTCTTTAAAATCGAATATGGCATTTCGTTGCAGCTCAACAGGCATTGTGGGGTTTTCGTTTTTTGAAATTTTAACTCCAAATTTTAATGATGCCGACCCCGATGGACGGATATCAATGGTATTACTTCCAAAAATGGTTTCAAAAGCTTCACTGCCCACATTTATTTTTGGTATTAATGAGTTTTGACTCTCAAAGGTTTCACTTTTATATTTTTCGCGCCAGGTTTGTTTAAGCTTTTCCTGTATATCATATTTATGAAATTCTTCAAAACTCATTGTATATGGTGGCATATAGTCAATGTCGCCAATTTTATGTCTAATAATGTATTGGTTGTTTACTATATCATATTCAACAACTCGTTTTACATTAGGGGGAATTTCAAAATCGATGTTTGATGATGGTTTTTGCGGGCTGTAGGGGTTGGTTTGTTGTGGGTTAATTTGATATGGCAGGTAGGTGGTATCAGTATTATTCTGAGCAAAGCCCTCGGAATAATTGACAAATACAATAGATAGAAAAATTATTAAAAAATAAACTCGTCTCAAATACACCGCCGCTTAATTACTTTAAAATGATTTCAATGCCTTTTTTACTAACTCTTCAACCTTTGCTTTTGGATTGTCTTTTATCAGTTTGTCCAAAACTTTATCAACGCTATTTTTAGCAAAACCTAACATTACTAATGCAGATAACGCTTCATCACGGTTTGTATTGCTTTGTGTAAGTAAAAAATCACCTGAAATATCAGATTTTCCTACTTTATCTTTTAAATCAATAATAATTCGTTGTGCTGTTTTGGGTCCTATGCCTTTAATATTGTTTAATATTTTTACATTTCCTGATAGTATTGCCTCCTGAATTTCAGCGGGGCTTAATGATGAAAGCATCATACGGGCAGTATTGGCGCCAATACCCGAAACAGAAATAAGCTGGCGGAATATTTCGCGTTCACTTTTGTTGTAAAAGCCATACAAAAGCAGGGCATCTTCGCGTACTACCTGATGAATAAAAACAATAGCCTGCTCTTTTCCTGATAGGGCTGAATAAGTATTTAATGAAATACTGATAAAATACCCAACTCCCTGATTGTCAACGACTACGTAAGTCGGGGTTAATTCCGAAATTTTGCCTTGGATATATTCGTACATATGTATAGTTTACTTATGGTAATAATCGAGCAAAATTATGAATTTTTAGCTAATAATCATTTTATTTTTTTTATAAAAATCGATAATATATTGGGAAATAAAAAGAGAGGCTAACTATTTTGTTTATGGATATCTTTATTATAAATTTTTTTTAGAGCTTGTTTTGCGGCATATTGTTCTGCCTCTTTTTTTGAAGAGCCATTGCCTTTTTCAATTATTTCCCCATTGATTTTTATGTAGCTGATAAATTCTGGTTGAAGGGTTCCGTTTTCTATTTGCTCGGTATTAAACGTTATTGTTTTTTGGTCTTTTTGTGCCCATTCAATTAAGCGACTTTTGTGGTTGGAATCTGTTTTAAGTATTTTACCAAGATCAATATGCTTTTTTAGCAGTTGTTTAAAAACAAAAACTTTAACCGCTTTGTAACCATGGTCAAGATATATAGCTCCTATTAGAGCCTCAAAAGCATCGCCAAGAATATTTTTATTGGAGTTATAATTATAGGCGTGTGAAATAATAAATTTATCGAGTCCCAGTTGAATGGCAAGTTGACCTAAATAGTCTCCATTTACTAATTTGGAACGAGTTTGGGTTAAAAAACCCTCTTTTTTATCGGGAAATTTGGCGTATAGGTATTCGGCAACAACAGCATCTAAAATAGCATCACCGAGAAATTCAAGGCGTTCATTATTTATTACTAATCCATTTTGCAGACGAAGCGATGCCGATTTATGAATAAAGGCTAATTTATAAAGTTCCTCGTTACCAGGAAATAATCCTGTAATGTTACGAAGTTCGTTATAGAAAGACTTATCAGTACTTAATAAACGCTTTAAATGAAATGAAAAGAAACCTTTTATCAAATTTTATTTTTCAAATTTTTTGAAAATTACTGAAGCATTATGACCACCAAAACCAAAAGTATTGCTTAAAGCAACATTTACTTCTCTTTTTTGAGCTTTATTTAAAGTCAAATTTAATTTTTCATCAATATTAGGATCTTGCTCTTTATGATTAATTGTTGGTGGAATAATACCATGTTTAATTGCCATAATGGTTGCAATTGCTTCAATTGCTCCGGCAGCTCCTAACAGATGTCCTGTCATTGATTTTGTGGCACTAATATTTAATTTGTATGCGTGTTTGCCAAAAACATTTTTAATGGCCAATGTTTCGGGAATATCTCCAACGGGTGTAGCAGTTCCATGAACATTTATGTAATCAATACTTTCTGGTTTTATACCTGCATCTTCAATAGCTGCTTGCATACATTTTACTGCACCTAATCCTTCGGGGTGTGGGGCTGTTAAGTGGTAAGCATCAGCCGACATACCACCGCCAATAATTTCAGCATAAATTTTTGCTCCGCGTGCTTTGGCATGTTCGTATTCTTCAATAATAAGCCCTGCACCGCCTTCACCCATCACAAAACCATCGCGGGTTTTGCAAAATGGACGTGAAGCTGTTTTGTACTCTTCATTATTGGTTGATATAGCTTGCATTGAATTAAAACCTCCTATTCCAGCCTCATATATTGTAGCTTCAGCTCCACCGGTAACAAAAACATCGGCTTTGCCTAATCGAATATAATTTAAAGCATCAATCATAGCTGTTGTAGATGATGCGCAAGCAGATACAGTTCCAAAGTTTGGACCGTGGTAACCATATTTTATCGATATTTGACCGGCAGCAATATCCGATATCATTTTAGGAATAAAAAATGGGCTAAAACGGGGAGTGCCATCTCCTTCAGCATAACTTATACATGCTTCCTGAAATGTTATCATACCACCTATTCCTGATGCCCAAATTACTCCAACTCTGTCTTTGTCAAGATTATCGTTAAAATTTGCATCGGCAATAGCCTCATCTGCTGCTATTAATGCAAATTGTGCAAACAAATCTAATTTGCGAGCCTCTTTTCTTTCAAAATAATCTGTGGGGTTGTAATTTTTTACCTCACAAGCAAATTGAGTTTTAAATTTAGACGCATCGAACCGGGTTATCTTATTGGAACCGCTTACGCCATTTTTTAAATTCTCCCATGTTTCATGAAGATTTTTACCCAATGGATTAATTGTACCAATCCCTGTAACAACAACTCTTTTTAGTTCCATAATGTGTCTAAATTTAAAACAGCAATAAGATTAATTACTTAACATTTTCGTCAATATGGCTAATTGCTTCACCAACGGTAGAGATTTTCTCTGCCTGATCGTCAGGTATAGCAATATTGAATTCTTTTTCGAATTCCATAATTAATTCTACAGTATCAAGAGAATCTGCTCCCAAATCATTTGTGAAGCTGGCCTCTGCTGTAACTTCGTTTTCATCAACACCCAATTTATCAACAATAATTGCTTTAACTCTTGATGCAACGTCTGACATAATTCAAATTTTTTAGTTAAAAATAAATTTACATGGCTATTGCCAAGTTAAGAGCATTATACTCTTAGAGGTCTCGAGCGGATTCGAACCGCTGTGTATGGTTTTGCAGACCACCGCCTAGCCACTCGGCCACGAGACCAAAAAAATCGCTGCAAATTTATAAAATAATTCTTTATTCAATCAAAAATTAGACAAAAATATGCAGCATTTATTAATTGTCAATTGATTTCTTGAGAGTTACGTTTACATTTTTTATTTTTCCACCCAATGGTGGGTTTATTTTTGCGACCTTTATAGTAGCAACTTTTATGCCAGTTAATTCAACAAATAGTTTTTCTAATATTCTATGGGCTATATTCTCAAGAAGGTGCGATTTCTTACCCATCTCTTCTTTAACAATCTCATATGCCACTTGGTAATTTAATGCATCATTAATATTATCTGAAATTTTGGCTTTATCACAATCTGTTTCAAGTATTAAATCAACCATAAATTTATTGCCCACAATTTGTTCCTCGGTAAAGCAGCCATGGTATGAATAAAACTCCATTCCCTCAATTTCAATAATTCCCATTTTGCCTTTTTTGTGCAATATAGTATAAATTTTATGAGGCTTTTATAATTTGCTGTGTAATATATTTATTGATAAATATTCATATATTAATTAATAAAAGTTCTTTAACCTAATTAATTCATAAAAAATGAATTAATTACCGAAGATCAATTGAATTTGCTGAATTCAGTCGAGGGTTAACCCTCGAAAAAGTTTTACTTTTTCGGCTTTTATAACACACTGGTGTTATAAAAGTGAATAATTCATGAATTATTCGGGTTAATATTATTTTATATAAAGTAAATCGGCTTATTTTTGTACCGTAAATATAATACCTAAATATCTAAAATGGAACTGTAATAGATTTTCATTTTAGATATTTAGGTAATACCTTATTAAGGCACTACATTGTAAAAAAAGCATTATGGCAGAAAAGGAAAATACTGAAGGCGAAAAAAAGGCGATGAATTTTATTGAACAGATTATTCAGGAAGATTTAAAAAGAGGGAATAACAATAAAAAAGTTCATACACGATTCCCCCCCGAACCCAACGGGTATTTGCATATTGGGCATGCTAAATCTATTTGTCTGAATTTTGGTTTGGCTGAAAAATTTAATGGGTTGTGCAATTTAAGGTTTGACGATACAAATCCTGTTAAAGAAGATGTTGAGTACGTTGATTCAATAATGGAGGATGTAAAATGGTTAGGGTTTGAATGGCATGGCGACGTACATTATGCTTCAGACTATTTTGACAAACTATATTTATGGGCAGAGAAGTTAATTTTAGATGGCAAGGCTTACGTTGACGATCAATCATCGGAAGATATAGCCCGCCAAAAAGGGACTCCAACAGTTGCAGGAACAGATAGTCCATACCGAAGCAGGACTCCTGATGAAAACCTCGATTTATTCAGGAAAATGAAGGCGGGCGAATTTAAAGATGGAGAGAAAATTTTGCGTGCTAAAATTGATATGTCGATGTCAAATATGCATATGCGCGACCCAATTATGTATCGCATATTACATAAAGAGCATCACCGTACAGGTAATAAATGGTGCATTTACCCAATGTATGATTTTACCCATGGACAATCGGACTATATTGAGGGTATAACACACTCTGTTTGTACTTTGGAATTTGAAAACCACAGGACACTGTATAATTGGTATCTTAATGAGGTTACTGATACCGAGTATAAGCCGCGCCAAATTGAATTTGCAAGGTTAAACCTAAGTTATACAATAATGAGCAAGCGCAAATTGCTTGAACTGGTACAGGGTAATTATGTTAATGGATGGGATGACCCCAGAATGCCAACAATTTCGGGTATGCGTTGTAGAGGCTACACGGCAGAATCGATAAGGGTTTTTGCCGATAAAGTTGGAGTAGCCAAACGCGATAATGTTATTGATATATCGTTACTTGAATTTTGTGTACGTGAAGATTTGAATAAAAAAGCCGATAGGTTAATGACGGTACTTGACCCCGTTAAGCTTATTATTGAGAATTATCCTGAAAATAGTGAAGAGATATTGACTACTGATAATAACCCCGAAGATGAAACCCGAGGAAAACGTGAAATGCCTTTTGGACGCGAAATATTTATTGAGCGTAATGATTTTATGGAAGATGTACCAAGAAAGTTTTTTCGTTTATCAATTGATAAAGAGGTTAGGCTAAAGGGGGCATATATTATAAAAGGTAAAAGTGTAGTTAAGGATGCTGATGGTAAAATTATTGAGATTAGGTGTACTTATGATAGCGATTCAAAAAGTGGGAGCGGAACTGAGTCCAGTAAGCGAAAGGTAAAAGGAACCCTGCATTGGGTGTCAGTAAAACATGCTGTGCCTGTTAAGGTAAGGTTATACGACCGTCTTTTTAATAATGAAAACCCAGCCGGGTGCGATGATGATTTTAAGAAATACTTAAACTCGGATTCATTACAAATTTTGGAAAACTGTGTGGCTGAACCGGCAATAAAAAACTTAAAGCCTTTAGATACAGTTCAATTTCAGCGACAAGGGTATTTTTGTTTAGATAAAAGCTCAACTTCCGGTAATTTGGTTTTTAACCGTACTGTTACTTTAAAAGACAGTTGGTTGAAAAAAGCAAAAAAATAAATACTATTTAGTGTCAGCAAGAAAACTACCATTTTTTTAAGTCGTTGACCTGTCTGCCAAGGCACGCCAGGCAGGTAAGAAACGTCAAAGACAAGCCTGCCCGACTAATTCATTCAGGCGGGGCTTTATGCACAATAATAAAAACTATCAAAGGTGTTTATGAACTCCCTTTGGTCGTTTCGAAGTCTTAATTGTCAGGAGCTCTTTTTTTATCTCGAATTCTCATTCAACAATATACTATGCACATTTTGCGGACTAAACATCAATCTCCTTAGCCTTTTTTTGAACACCCTCTTTTATTTCATTAAAATCGAGGTATTTAAAAACTGAAGGGGCAAATTTTGATAAAGGCTTATAAAACAAACTTTTTTGTTGGAAATCGGGCGATAAAAAACCAAAATTTCTGTTTGCTGCATTTAATACTACTAACACAACACTAATAATAAAACCTATTTTTAAAACGCCAAATGCTGCACCAAATACTTTATTTATTATACCCAACGCAACAGCTT
Source organism: uncultured Bacteroidales bacterium (assembly GCA_965370965.1). GTDB lineage: Bacteria > Bacteroidota > Bacteroidia > Bacteroidales > SZUA-534 > GH45. The sequence continues at coordinate 5,048 of CBDUWQ010000029.1, read as the reverse complement.
CAGCCAAGCCCTCAACAGCTTTGGCAATAAAATGTACGGCAATTACAATTAAAATAAATGTTACCGCAAAGGCTATAATACTTAAAACTTTTTCGTCAACATTTATTACCCCTGTTAAATAACCTGCTGTAATACTTGAAAACTTTATGGCACCCCAAACGCCAAGCAACAAGGCAATTAGTGAAGCTGCCGATGAAATTAGCCCTTTGCTAAATCCTTTATAGGCACTCCATGCCAGCAATACAATTATTATTAAATCAAAAGCATTTGCTCCCATGTTTAATTTGTTTTTTTTGTAAGTGTGATAAAAATAGGGAAATAATAACAAACAAAAAATAATAATTATATTTTTGTATTGATGAGGTAAAAATCTGAAAAACTATAAAAAATGCCAATATTTAAAGGAATTCTTAGCTGGTTTACTATTAAAAGAATGAACGAGATTGATTTGTTTCGCAAGTATCCGGTTAACGTTCAGCACGATCAGTTAACCTATTTATTGCGTACAGCCAAACAAACCGAATGGGGAAAAAAATATAATTTTGAAGAAATTAAAACCTATGAGGAGTTTAAAAATACTGTTCCGCTGCAGGAATATGATGATTTGAAAACTTATGTTGACAGGTTAAAGAAGGGTGAGCAAGATTTGCTTTGGCCCAATGAGATAAAATGGTTTGCCAAATCGAGTGGCACAACAAATGATAAAAGTAAATTTATTCCTGTTTCTCAGGAGGCTTTAGATGATTGCCACTATAGAGGGGGTAAAGATGTTCTGTTTTTTTATGAGCATATGTACCCCGAAAACAGACTTTTAAAAGGTAAAGGGTTAATAATAGGAGGGAGTCATCAAATAAATAGCTTCAATAACGATAGCTATTTTGGCGATTTATCGGCTATTTTAATTGAGAACATGCCTTTTTACGGCGAGTTTTTGCGTATTCCTAAATCAAGCATAGCTTTGTTGGATAATTGGGAAGAAAAACTTGAGCAGATGGCTAATGCTACAATAAATGAAAATGTTACAAGTATTTCAGGTGTTCCATCGTGGACACTGGTATTATTGCGCCGAATATTGCAGATAACAGGTAAAAACAACATTTATGAAGTGTGGCCTAATTTGGAGTTGTTTGCTCATGGTGGTGTTAGCTTTACACCGTATCTATCGCAATTCAATACCATAATCTCAAAACCTGATATGCACTATTTAGAAACCTATAATGCATCAGAGGGATTTTTTGGCATCCAAGATAATAAGGATGATTCAGCCATGCTTTTGATGCTTGATTATGGGGTTTTTTACGAGTTTATTCCCATGAGTGAATTTGGCAAACCCAATGCAACAGCGTTATCAATTGAAGATGTGCAGACAGGTGTAAACTATGCTTTGATTATTTCAACAAATGGGGGGTTGTGGCGCTATATTATTGGCGACACCATAAAATTTACACAAACATACCCGCACAGGTTTATAATTACCGGACGAACACGCCACTTTATTAATGCTTTTGGCGAGGAGCTTATAGTTGATAATGCTGAAAAAGCCTTGGCTGTGGCATGTAAAAAATCAGGAGCAGTAGTTAATGAATATACAGCAGCACCCGTTTACATGGATGTTAACAAACAGGGAGCACATGAATGGCTGATTGAGTTTGAAAAAGAGCCTCAAAACATGGCGTACTTTGTATATATGCTTGATGAGGCATTAAAGTCGGTAAATTCAGATTATGAGGCAAAGCGGTTTAATAACTATACTTTGGATATTCCAAAGGTTAAAAGTGTTAAAAAAGGCACTTTTCATAAATGGCTCGAAAATAAAGGCAAGCTTGGCGGGCAGCATAAAATACCAAGGTTATCAAACAACAGAGAATATATTGATGATATTATTAAAACCATAATTTAATGAATAACATATTTCGTACAATCATTTTGTTTTCAGTTTTTTATTATGGAATTAGCAATAGTGTTATTGCACAGCCTGAGGTTGAGTTTAATTGTATTTGCAATTTTATTGAGGTTGATGACTTTGGCAATATTTATGCAGTTGATCAGGCCGAGTTGAAAAAATATAACCCTAACGGAAAGCTGTTATATCGTTATTCAAACCAAATAAATAGTAATATAACCAGTGTTGATGTTACTAACCCATTGCGCATAGTGCTTTTTCACAAAGAGAGTAATGTGGTTACTTTTTTAAATAGGCAGTTAGCCCAAATATCAAGTCCTATAAATATTTATGATGCAACAGAATTTGAGGCAGCTGTGGTTGGAGCATCATCTGAAGGAGGATTTTGGATGTATTCTGTAGATATCCAAAGTATAATGCTTTTTGACAGTCAATTGAAGAAGGTTCAAGAATCACAAAATTTGAGTGGTTGGTTAAACAATTCCGATGTTAGTTTTATAAGGGAGAAAAATCAAAAAGTTTATCTAGGGATAGCTCAAAAAGTGTTGATTTTTGATATGTTTGGCTCCTATATTACAACCATTCATTTTGCTGATGCAAAACACCTGAAATTTGGTTTAGGACAAATTAGCTATTCAAAAAAAAGCAGATTTTTTGTTTATAATTTGCTATTAAAGAATGAAATTGAAAAAGCTGTGCCCGTTGTTGAGGGGTTTAAAAAACTTTTTTATTTTAATAACCATTTTTATGTAATTACCAATGGCATGCTTTCTATTTTTTAGATAGGTATCATTAGTCTTTCAAACTTATAGGTTTGCAAATTTATAGAGGTTTTGTTTTACCTGCTTTGGTACAGTTGTTTATTTTATTATACAAAAGTTGATTTTTTCACACCTTGTTTTTTTTGACTAGGATTTTTTAATGGTATTGAAAATTCAAATAAAGTGCCTTTGCCTTTTTCCGACTGTAACCATATTTTACCGTTCATAAGTTCAACCAAGCCTTTGCAAATTGAAAGACCCAAACCCACACCATTATTACTTTCTATCATTAGCCTGCCAACTTGTTGAAACCTGTCAAATATTTTTTTCTGGTTCTCTTTTGCAATACCAATACCATTATCTTTAACAAAAAACAGCAGGTTTTCTCTTGATATTGAATAGCCAAATTCGACAATACCGTATTTTGTAAACTTAATGGCGTTATTAATTAAATTTGAAAGTATTTGGCGCAGCCTGCTGCCATCAATAAAGGCAAAAAAACCGGCATCATAATTTTTTGCATTAAATAAAAGAGTGCAGGAGTTTTTCTTAGCCACAATCTCAAATTGTAAATAGATGCTGTTTAGCAGGTTTTGTATATTTACATTGTTTGGAACAAGTTTTATTTGTGAGGTCTCAATTCTTGAAATATCCAAAATATCATCAACTATATTAAGTAACTGGTCACCACTTTGTATTATTAGGTCAATATAATTTTTTTGTTGTGCGTTTGTGTTTTCAGACATTTGCAGTAATTGTGAAAAACCTATTATGCCATTCATTGGGGTGCGTATTTCATGACTCATGTTTGCCAAAAATGCTGTTTTTAACCTATTACTCTCCTCGGCTGATTCTTTGGCTTTTATCACCTCATTGTTTTTATTGTGTAGCTCCTGCTCTGCTTTTTTAATTTTGGTAATATCGCTCTGCGAAACCCAAAAGTACTCCAACTCATTATTTTTATTAAATAGGCTTATTATGTTGTTTAAAAAGAATACCTCTCTTCCATCAGATGTAATTTCTTTGGTTTCAACATTTTTCCATTGATATTTTTTTTCAATTAGAAGTACAAATATCTCTCTTGCCACCTTATTATTTTCCCATAGTATTGTAGTCGGTTTGCCAATTAACTCGGCAGTGTTTTTAAAACCATACATTTTTGCATAAACAATATTGCACTCAGCAATATATAAGTTTTCAAAAAACCATGAAACCTGCTCTTCAAGAGGCAAATCAGTCTTCATGGGTTTTTTTAGCTCAATGCGTAATAGTCCATCTAAACTATTTGCTACTATATTTTTATATAGCTTATTACTTCTCTCAGTTTTGTTTTGGGCAAGTATTAATTCATCATTTGTTATTTTACACTTTTTATGAAGTGATATATTTTCGTTGTTTTGCGTTTTTAATTCTAATAACTTATTGTTGCTATCCTCTAATGCTTTTTTTGTTATAGTCAACTCTTTGGTGGTTAACTTTAATTTATTTTTTAACAATTGCAACTCTTTGAGTATTGAATTTGAAGTCATTTTGGCAAATGGTTTAAAGTATAATTTATACAACGCAATATATTAACACTATGCGAGCATAAAAAAAAATTGTATGTTACCTTTGTCAATTGGTCATATGGAATTACAGTACTAAAGTAGCTAAAAAAATCATATTAAAAAACTTTTATTTTTGATAAATAATGAAATTATTAAAATATAAAAATATAATTTGGGATTGGAATGGCACCTTGCTTAATGATATCGAAATATGTATTAAGGCTATAAATATATTGTTACATGAAAGAGATTTGCCGCCATTAACTGAGAAAAAATACCGTGATGTTTTTACCTTTCCGGTTCGTGATTATTACGAGAACATTGGGTTCGATTTTTCTTTGGAAGAATTTGACATCCCTGCATTAAAGTTTATTAAATATTACCATAAATTTCTGCCTATGGTGGGGCTTTATCCTATGGTAGAAACTGTACTACAAAAATTTAAAAGCAATAATTTTAAACAATTTATTTTATCTGCCATGGAGCATGATAGTCTTAAATTTGCGGTACATAACCTTGGTATTGATGATTATTTTGTAGCTATTGCCGGAATTGGAGATTATTTTGCAAAAAGTAAAATTGATAGAGGCATAAAGTTAATTAACGATATGGCTTTGAAACGTAATGAAACAATAATGGTTGGCGATACGCTGCATGATATGGAGGTGGCTGAGGCATTAGGTATTAATTGTATATTGGTGTCGCAGGGGCATCAAAATGCAAAAAGATTAAAAGTTAATGAAAATATTGTATTAAACTCTATTTCAAATATTGAGCACTATATTTAACCTGAATTATGCAAGAATTCATCACAACTTCAATTAATACTCTGATTAT
>CBDUWQ010000028.1:0-29098 GCA_965370965.1 uncultured Bacteroidales bacterium | reverse complement strand
ATGACATGCTCTATTTCCCTTATATGAAAGATGAAAAAGATTATTTTAAGAATGTTTCTGCTAAAAATTCGCTTTCCTCTTTAGTTATTAGTAATAAAAAATCATTTCTTCTATTTGAAGAAATGATAAAAGCTCAATTTAACAAATGGGGTACAGAGGCAACTGGTACAATTGCAAAAACATGGCTTGGAGTACCATTAATTATTGATAACTATGTGATTGGAATAATGTGTATTCAAGATTATAACAAAAGAAATGCATATACCCAAAGTGATTTAGAGTTGGTTGAATATATTGCCAATCAAATTGCTATTACAATTAGAGGAGTTCAAAAAGATAAAGAGATACAAAAATTATCACTATCGGTTGAGCAGAGCCCGACATCGGTTGTAATAACTGATATTAAAGGAAATATTGAATATGTAAACAGCAAATTTACCGATTTAACAGGTTATTCTTTTGAAGAAACAATTAATAAGAATCCAAGGATTTTGAAATCAGGTATTCAGACGAAAGTTTTTTATAAGAAATTATGGAATACAATATTAAATGGTAAAACCTGGCATGGCGAATTACATAATAAGAAAAAAAACGGTGAATTATATTGGGAAAAAGCTTCTATTTCACCTATGATAAATAACGGACAGATTACCCACTTTGTAGCAATTAAAGAAGATATTACGAAAAAAAAACGTACTGATGAAGTAATGGAAACTGTAATAATGTTGTCTGATAAAGCCCAAAACTTATCATCTAAAAATTTAATTAACTATATGTTAGAGAAAGCCGAACAATTAACCCAAAGCAAAATTGGCTTTTTTCATCTTGTAAATGATAACCAGAATACAATTGAGTTAGGTACATGGACAAACAATACAATGAAAGAGTGCAAAGCGATTAGTGATAATCACTATCCTATTAGTATTAGCGGAATATGGACTGATTGTATAAAAAAACGAAAAGCACTAATATTTAATGATTACCCTAACTATAAGCATAAAAAGGGACTACCCGATGGACATTTTCATTTACAAAGATTTATGACAACACCCATTTTTGAGGGTAATAAGATATTGGCTATTATTGGAGTGGGAAATAAGGAAATGGAATATTCACAATTAGATATGGAAATTCTTGAAATTCTTGCAAATAACTCATGGAATATTATCAGAAGAAAACAGACTGAGGAAGAAATAAGCAAAGTTAATGCCGAATTAGAAGATCGAGTATGGAGGAGAACAGAACAATTAGCAAAATCAAATAAAGAATTAGAAAAATCACGACAAAGAGCTGAAAGTGCAAATACTGCAAAAAGTGAATTTCTTGCTAATATGAGCCACGAAATACGTACTCCGATGAATGCAATTATCGGCTTTTCGAACTTATTAAAACCTATGGTAAATGATGAATTGCAAAAAAGTTATTTGGATTCAATATACACAAGCGGTAAAAATCTGTTAACTCTTATTAATGATATTCTTGATCTGTCGAAAATTGAAGCAGGTAAAATTGAAATGTTTTATGAATACGTTGATACAAAACCATTTTTCGAGGAAATAAAGTACCTTTTTGAAATTAGAGCAAAGGAAAAAAATCTTGACTTTTCAGTAATCTATAAAAAAGACATGCCTCATAGTATTTTTGTTGATGAAATTAGATTGCGTCAAATACTTGTAAACCTTATTGGTAACGCTATTAAATTTACTGACGATGGTTACGTTAGAATTGAATTAGACTATGAAAATTATAAACTAGTTAACGAAGGAAATGGAAGTGAAGAACAAATAGATTTATTAATTTCAGTATCTGATTCTGGAAAAGGAATACCTGAAATTTTAAAAGAAAAGATTTTTGACTCCTTTACTCAAGAAGATGGACAGAGTATTAAAAAATATGGTGGAACTGGTTTAGGCTTAACAATTACAAAAAAACTAATAGAATTATTAGAAGGTACAATTGAAGTTTATTCACAACTAAAAAAGGGCAGTACATTTAAGGTTATAATACCTAATGTTATAATATCTAAAGAATTCAATAAAAAGTTAAATGAATGTAAGATAAATTCACAAGATATTTCATTTAAATCTGGAAAAATTTTGCTTGTTGATGATGTTGAAGCAAACCGAGATTATATACAAGCAATACTGCGCAATACCGAACTTGAAATTTTAGAAGCAGAAAATGGAGAAATTGCATTTGAAATGGCTTGTAACACCATACCCAACCTTATTATAACAGATATAAAAATGCCCGTACTGGATGGTTTTGGATTATTAAAAAAGTTGAAAGCTAATAAAAACACATCTGGTATTCCTGTAATTGCAAGTTCAGCAGCAATTATGAAAAAAGAAAATGATAAAATATTTGCCAGCAGCTTTAATGGTTTAATAACTAAGCCATTTGAAGAGAATGATCTTTATGAAAGATTAATTGAGTTTTTAGAATACGATAAGATTGAAAACAATAAATCATCAATAATATCAAAATCTTCAGGTTTTGTTAAAATAAAAAATAGTAAATTGGTTATTGATTTGTTAGAAGGAGTTTTTTACGATGCGTGGTGTAATTTTAAAGAACATCAGCCAATGGATGAAGTGGAAGAATTTGCTTTAAAATTAAAAGATTTAGGCGAGACTGAAAAAGTAAATTTTATTGTTGAATATGCAGATAAGCTGATAAATGCAGTAAACAGTTTTGATATTGCAAATTTGTTAAAATTAATAAAGCAGTTTCATAAATTAAGAGAAAGAATTAGTGCATAACAGGTTTTAAAATAAAAAATAATGGAAAATTTAGGTTCTAAAATACTAATTGTTGATGATACTCCTAAAAACCTACAGCTTTTAGGAAATACATTAAAGCAAGAAAACTATAAAATTGAATTTGCTATTGATGGCAAAAGTGCCTTGGAATGGTTAGGTAAAAGCAACTTTGATTTAATGCTTTTAGATGTTATGATGCCAAATATGGATGGATATGAAGTGTGTAAAAAAATTAGAAGTGGTAAAATTCAGCAAAATATTCCAATTGTATTTCTAACAGCTAAAAATGAAGCTCAAAGTATTGTTAAAGGATTTGAACTTGGTGCTCAGGATTATATAACAAAACCCTTTAACACTTTGGAATTATTAATACGAGTAAAAACACAAATAGAATTAAAAACTAGTCGTGAGAGACTAAAGTCAATAAATATTTTATTGGAAAGTGAAGTTGATAAACGTACTCAAGAATTAAAAATTGCAAATACTGAACTTGAAAATAGAAATAAGGAATTAATAGAACTTGATAATACAAAAACTGAATTTTTAAGAATGATAAGCCATGAAATTAGAACTCCTTTAAATGGTATTCTTGGAGTTTTATACCTTTTAAAAGACCAGGCAGAATCAATTGAGATGGTTAACCTAATTAATGGGCTCGATTCTTCTGCAAAAAGACTTGAAAAATTCTCTATGATGGCTCTATATATAACAAGTTTGAAATCTGGAAAGTATAAAATGAATTTATCAAATATAAAAATTCGTGAACTCATAGAATTCAGTTTGCTAGAACTGTCAGAATTAATAAATGAAAAAAATTTAACTGTTAAAATTGATGATTCCTTAAATGATATTCTGATAAATGGAGATTATGATTTGCTTATTATGGCATTATCAAAAGTGTTGGGTAATTCAGTTAAACACTCACCTAATAACGGTTTTATAAAAATTAGGAATAAAAAACACAACAATAAATATATAGTAGAAATACGTGATAATGGTAAAGGGTTTAGTAAGAAAGTTTTAGATACGAAATTTGAACCATTTTCAACAGGAGATGAACATATTAATTTAAATATGGGAAATGATTTAGCATTGGTAAAATTAATTATAGATGCACATAAAGGTAAAATTACTCTACAAAACTCCGATGATGGGGGGGCAATTGTGCTAATCCAATTAAATAGTTAAAATCATGTTTATCAATAACTATAAAAATATAAATATTTTAATTGTTGATGACGATACAACAAATTTAAAGGTATTAGGTAACTCTATAAATAAAGAAGGTTATAATGTTGAATTTGCACTAAACGGAATTGAAGCTCTAAAATGGTTAGAGCAAAAAAACTTTGATTTAATTCTTCTTGATGTAAATATGCCAAAAATGAATGGTTACGAAGTTTGCAAGAAAATTAAAGATGAAAAAAAATGGGAAAATATACCGGTAATATTCTTAACAGCAAAAAATGATATTAAAAGTACTATAAAAGCATTTAACGTAGGTGCTGTTGACTATATTATTAAGCCATTTAATAAAACGGAATTATTAGCACGAATAGCAACTCAAATTAAATTGAAATTATTACATGATGAAATTAACGATTACAATCAAGAATTGGAGAAAATAAATAATAGAATAGCAGAAAATATAAGCTACGCTCAAATAATTCAAGAAGCTTTTTTACCCGAAATAAAAGAATTACAAACAAAATTTCCCGATTCTTTTATATTTTATAAACCAAAAGATATAGTAAGTGGTGATTTTTATTGGTTTAAAAATATTCATAACTTAACTATTGTAGCTGTTGTTGATTGTACCGGACACGGCGTATCTGGAGCAATAATGAGTACAATAGGATATACTGCTTTAAATGAAGCAGTAATTCAGCTTAATATAATAAAGCCAAATGAAATACTTGATTATATGCATAAGTTTATTTCTAAGTTTTTAAATAAAACCGATGGTATTAACTCGCTACCTGATGGTATGGATATGGCAATTTGCGTAATAGACAAGAATACAAATAAGGTTCAGTTTGCAGGAGCTAACCTTCCTGTATTTATGTTACAAAATAAACAATTAGAAAAGTATAGCGGTAATATATGGTCAATTGGACAATTATTTGTGTCAAATATAAAATTTCAACTTACTGAATTCACAATAAATGAAGGTAGTACTATTTATATGTTTACAGATGGTTATTGCGACCAGTTTGGAGGAGTAAATGAAAAAAAGTTCAATAGTAAAAAATTCAAGAAATTATTAACTGAAATACATCAGAAACCAATAATTGAACAAGTTCAGATTTTAGAAAATACATTTGAATCCTGGCGAAATGGAACTATTCAGATTGATGATGTTACGGTTTTAGGTTTAAAATATTCAACAAAATAACTATATAATGAATGAGTCAATATTAAACTCTTTAATGAATTTGTACGCCTTAATAGCTTTTGCCAATAAGGATGCATCTAATGTATTGGCAAAGAGTTTTGTTGAGTCATATCTAAAACAATATTATAGCAAAAAGGTAACACTAAAACAGTTAAAACTATTTGATTTGCATTTGCAAAATGTGTTAAAAAAACACAAAGATAAAAAATATCTGAAATCTCATTTTTCATTTTTGGTTGAACAAGTTTGCGAACAAATAAACAGAGAACTTCATCAAAAACAAAAGTTACTTGTACTAATAAATGCTTTGCAATTTGTTAAGCATTGGCGGGCTTTCTCAGTTGATGGATTTGAAAATGAGAAAGTAGTATCAGAAATACTTGAAACCATTTCACTTATATTCAATTTTAAAAAGCATGAATTTAATAACATTAAACACTTTATATACAATCAGATATATAAAATTACTGATAAGAAAAAAATTCTTCTTATAAAAGATGATGATACTCTGCCAATTAGTGGAATAAGTATTTATATTAAAAAAGGTTTATCAGGCAGTTTATTTGTTTTTTATGTAGAATCAACAAATACTTATTTATTCAGATACACGGGAAAAGAAAAACTTGAACTTTCAGGCAAAAAGGTTTTTCCTAATCAGGTTTATGTTTTTGAAAAAGGAGCTTCTTTAAAAGGTAACTATTTTACCCCTATTTATTATAGTGTAATTATTTCTCAATATTTAATAGCAAGCAACAAATTAAAAATAGTATTTGAAGCAAAAAATATTGAATTTAATTTTGCAAATAGCGAAAACGGTATAAAAGAATTTAGCTTTACAGGCTATTCAGGTCAGTTAATAGGAGTAATGGGAGGTAGTGGTTCTGGTAAATCAACATTGCTAAATATATTTAACGGTAATCTTGAATTAGCCAAAGGAGAAATATTAATAAATGGTCATAATATAAAAGCAGAAAGCAATTGTTTTGAAGGAATAATAGGATATATTCCGCAAGATGATTTGCTTATTGAAGAATTAACTGTATATCAGAATCTATATTATAATACGAAGCTGTGTTTTGGTAGTTTGCCAGAAAAAAAAATACATGTAAAAATTCAAAATTTGTTGGTTGAATTAGATTTATGGGATTCAAAAGACATGAAAGTTGGAACTCCTTTAAAAAAAATCATTAGCGGAGGACAAAGAAAAAGATTAAATATTGCATTAGAATTAATTAGAAAACCTTCGGTTTTATTTGTTGATGAGCCAACCTCCGGATTATCATCGGCCGATTCAAAAAAGGTAATTGAACTTTTAAAAGAGGAATCTTTAAAAGGAAACTTCTTAGTAGTTAATATCCATCAGCCTTCATCAATAATTTTTAAACAATTTGACAAACTTATTATACTTGACAAAGGCGGTTACCCTATCTATTTTGGCGATCCGATTGATGCTTTAGGTTATTTTAAGAAAATTGCAAAAAGAGTGGATGCAGAAGAAAACGAATGTCATTGTTGTGGTAATGTTAATCCCGATGTAATTCTTGAACTTGTTGAATTAAGAGATATTAATGAATTGGGTAATTATTCGAAAGAGAGAAAATTAGAACCGTATCAATGGTATGAAAAATATAAAACAGTTGAAGCAGAAAAACTTAATCAGGAACAAAAAGTTCAAATTGAAAAAATAAAACTTCCACAAACTAATTTTAAGATATCCAGCAAATGGAGTCAATTTATAATATTTTCAAAGCGAAATTTTTATACAAAATTAGCCGATACTCAGTATTTGTTAATCAGTTTATTAGTTACACCAATTTTAGCAATAGTATTATCATTTCTAATTCGTTACTTACAAGGAGATAATGAAACCTCACTTTTTTATAGTTTTATTGATAATGAAAATATTCCTGCATATATTTTTATGAGCACAATAGTGATGCTATTCATTGGACTAATTGTGAGTGCTGAAGAGATTTTTCATGATAAAAAAATTCTTAAACGAGAATCATTTCTTAACCTGAGTCAATTAAGTTAATACAATTCAAAAATTGCATTTTTATTTTTTATTTCGGCAATTCAGGCTCTAAGTTATGTTTTTATAGGCAATCACATTCTTGAAATTAAAGGAATGACTTTTAGCTTTTGGTTAGTTCTTTTCTCACTATCATGTTTTTCTAATATGGTAGGGTTAAATATATCTTCAGCTTTTAAATCAGTTGTAACTATTTATATCGTAATTCCTTTAATTTTAGTTCCTCAAATATTATTGGGTGGTGTAATTGTTGAATTTGATAAACTTAATAATGTAGTGGCAAATAAAGAGTATGTGCCATTTATTGGAGATTTAATGGCCTCTAGATGGGCTTACGAGGCTATGATGGTAAACCAGTTTAAAGATAACGAATATCAAAAAATATTTATTGATATTGAACAGAGAATAAGTCAAGAATCATTTTTAATGAATTATAAAATACCTCGCTTATTAAATATTATTGATAAAACTATAAGAGAAAAGAATAAAAATAGTAATATTCCGTCTTTAACAAAAGCTGATATTAAGTTATTAAGTAACGAAATATATAATATCCACAATAACTATAAATTTAAAGTTACTGATGATTCTTATTTATCGTTTAATATATCAATATTAGAGCTTGAAGAAATTAAAGTAAATCTTAAAAGTTTGAAACTAAAGCTGGCAAAACATGTGTTAACTCTTATTTATGAAAAAGATGATGTTATAAATGAAATAGGAATGAGTAAAGTTTTAAAACTAAAACAGGATAATTATAATACTCGTGTTTCAGAGTTTGTACTCAACAGCAGAGAAATAAACCGACTTAAACAAGTTGAAAGTAAACTAATCCAAAATTTTGAACCAATTTATTTGATATCAAATTCAAAAGTTGGCCGTAGCCAGCTATTTGCACCTTATAAAACAATAAATAACTTATATATCGATACAATTTGGTTTAATGTTATTGCTATTTGGATTATGACAATATTTATGTATTTGCTATTGTACTTTAATGTTTTAAAAAATATATTTAAAGCAAATGGAATTGCAACAAAAAAGCGAACAAATTTTTAAAACCTATGCCACATCCTTAATACTATAATATTTCATTTTATATTCCTAAAGGGTTAAATATTCTAATGTAGAATACAATCGTCTCTTATTATACTATATTTTAATATATTCAAATATAGATAGTTCCGCTTCATTTATTGTATTATAGTTTTCATGATAAATAAGTTTTGTTTTTAAAGTTTTAAAGAAACTTTTTGTAATAGCATTATTCCAACAGTTAGTTCTGCTATTCATGCTTTGTAATATTAGTGAGTTTTTTTTAAGAAGTTTTCTGAACTCGTTACATGCATATTGCACTCATCTATCGGAAAATCTTTTTTTTGATTCCATTTTTCTAAAATATTATTTTTTAATAATTATGTCTTAGAAATTTGTCTTCTCAAAGCTGCTAATTCCAGTTTTTAAGTAACTATTTTTTAGATACAACTTGAAAACTGGAATTTTAATCAATAGATATTATGTTAATACATTAAATATTATTAACAATAATGCAAGAGCTGGTAAGAGGTTGGATTGACTTTAACAGCAAACCCTACCTAATTGGCATTAATATTTTTTGAATATAAAATATAGAATGTGACCATATAACAAAAAAAAGCCACCTAATGGTGGCTTCTGTTATTTTAGTGGGCAATGAGGGATTCGAACCCACGACCCCTTGGGTGTAAACCAAGTGCTCTGAACCAACTGAGCTAATCGCCCCAATACTTTTATGAACTTTGTTAAAAAACTATGCTTTTTAAAAGCGATGCAAAGATAATTCTTGTAACTTATATTCCAAATAAAATATAAATAAAAAGTTGAAATTTATAAACGTATTTTGTATAATACTATTACAAATTCGCTAAATAGAGTCTGTCCGTGGGGGGTAATTATTAATAAATCAGATAGTTATCAGTACCTTTTTGTGATTTGTTTTTGTATTTTTATAAAAAAATGCAAATTTTTGACGATTTTATAATTCGTTTTAAAGTGCCAAATTGGAGTAGAGTCCTTTAATTAGGTTTGATTGATAGCATCATAGAGAAATACCATAGTGTTGTAATGAGCTTAGGTTATGATATATACCTTAATGATGGTAATGTTATTCAGGGCAGAAATGATACTCCAAGTATAGAGCAGATTGTAAGAGTTGTTTTATATAAAGAGTTAAAAGGATTAACTTATAGAGAATTAGATTATCACTAAGAAGATTATAGAATTGCAGCTTTATTTATTAAGATTGATCCATTGTGTCCTTACAGTTTTTAGGTATATCAAAAATATATATCCCAAATTAAACCTGAGAGGTTGCACGAGGTACTTGTAAAATCAAATATTAAAAATGAATTTCATTAATAAATTTAAAATATGGTACTTTCAGTAAGTAGCCGTATATTTTACTTACCACAACTTTTCAGGGTACTTACCCTCACTAACAAGTTTTTGTAACATCTCAACAGCAATAGGTCTATCCTCTTTATAGGTTACACCAAACCAACTTGCATTTGATTTTAGAACTCTTGTTTTTACTTTATCCTCTTTCATTAAATCGTCAACAACAAAAGGGATATATATTTCTGCTTTTAAATTATCGGTATTCTTTTTTAAAAAAGTTATAAACTTTTCTTCCAAATGGTTGAACAAGCTAGGGGTAAAACCCCAAAAATTCATCGAAACTACATCATTTTTATTTAATGTGTGCTTTTGCCCATTACCTTCATAGCTTATTATCCCGTTATTTTTTGATATGCTTGTACGCTCGTTTATTTGCTGTAAATATCCATTAACATCGGTTTTACATACACCTCGCGATACTGTTCCAAAATCGGAAAGTGTGTTGCCCAATTGATAACCGCACATGGCATACTCTTTATCAGATGCTTGGCTTGTTAAAAATTTTGATAGCTCAATATAAGCATCAGCTCCATAAAAGTCGTCGGCGTTAATTACAGCAAATGGCTCATTAACAACATTTTTTGCTACTAAAATAGCATGACCTGTTCCCCAGGGTTTTTCCCGTTCTGCATTATAGCTTAATTCTTTTGGTATATTATTTAATTCCTGAAAAACCAGTTTAACATCAATTTTACCGGCAAGTTTTTTAACAAATATTTCACGAAAGTCTTTTTCAAAACTTTTGCGTATAACAAAAACAACTTTTCCAAATCCTGCTCTAATTGCATCAAATACCGAATAGTCCATAATGGTTTCACTAGATGGACCTAAGTTATCTAATTGCTTTAATCCACCGTATCGGCTTCCCATACCGGCCGCAAGTACTATAAGTGTTGGTTTCATATATTTAAAATTTGTGCCCACTAATTGCTATTTGCCACAAAAATTTTATCATTGTTGGAATGTGGCTCAATATTTATCTCAGCCATGGGCTGTTTCATATATTTAAAATATTACTTATTACATCTTAAATCAGTTTATCTCGTTTTAGCTTAATAATCATAAATCAAAAATTTACTATTTAAGATTAACAATGTGTGATTTATTAATTAGTGCTTATTTCGAATGTTTGTATTTTATTTTTTTGTAATTTTAGATTACGTTTATTCAAATATTTATGCAAAAATATAATTTCAAATGAAATAATCATGTAATTTTAGTTTAGATATTAATTTTTTATGGCACAAGTAATCCGGAAAAAGAACGTCTTTTCATTATACCAATTATAATATGGTGGATAAAACTTTGATACTGGAATTGAAAAATGGAAGTGAGCCGGCCTTTAGGCAGTTGGTTGAAGATTATAAAAACCGTGTGATTAATACGGGCTTTGGTTTTTTACATAACCGTGCCGATGCCGAAGATATTGCTCAAGATGTTTTTGTTGAGGTATTTGAATCAATTGATAAATTTAAAGAAGATTCAACAATCTCAACATGGATATATAGAATTGCAGTAAATAAGTCGTTAGATTATATACGTAAATCAAAGAGAAAAAAGCGATGGGCAGAACTTACACGTATTGATTTAGAGCAAAAAGACGAAACAGAGCATTGGTTTGCTGAAAATGACACCCCACAGCTTTCGTTAGAACAAAAGGAGAGGATTAAGATTTTAAATAGTGCTATTGATACCCTTGCGAAAAACCAAAAAGCAGCATTTACATTGCACAAATACGAAGATTTGAGTTATAGTGAAATTGCTAAGATTTTAGAAACTTCAGTATCATCGGTTGAGTCGTTAATGCACAGGGCAAAAAAGAATCTGCAAAAAAAGTTAAGTAATTATTATATATCAGAAAAAGACTGATTATGAAGTGTCTGCACAAGTTTTTAAAACAAATAACGTCAAACAAATAACGTCAAACAAAATACAAAGCAATAAAATGAGCAAAAATAAAAATATACAAAAGGAGGTTGAAAAAACCCTAAGCAGTCTTGATGATTGGAGAAAAATTAAGACCGACCCGTATTTTTATACTAGGCTGTCGGTTAAAATTGAAAACAGAGGTCAATCAAAGCGTTTAGTTTGGTTTTTTGATTCTCCTATTCTACGTCCTGCATTAATTGCTATTGCTTTGTTGGTAAATGTACTAAGTATAAGCTATTACTTAAGCTCAAATAATATTGATACTCAATCAAACGATTTAGCAAGCTTGTTTGCTGAAGAATATATGCTTGATATGTCAACAGAATCGTATTTAGATTTTAATATAGAATAATTATGAATAGAGTAAAAAATAACAGGCTTTTAATGTGGGTGGCAATTGTATTGTTGTCGGGAAACCTTTTCATTCTTTCATTAATGTGGTTTAAAGCACCAATAAATAATTTACAGCCTACAAAAGAGATGCAGAACCCCTTGAACCGGCACAAGTTTGAACATAGAATTGCTGACGAGCTTCAACTTAGTCCGCAACAAATTGAGCAATATCGCGAATTAAGGGTATTGCATAGGGGAAGAATTAGGGCGCTGCGCGACAGTATAAGACAAAAAAAATGGTTAATACACCAAGAGTTGGCAAAAGATAAAACCGATATGGGGTATATAAATGAACTTTCAGACTCGATAGGACAGCTAAATGCCAAGTTTGAAAAATTAAATTATAAACACTTTTTTGAACTTAAAAATGAACTTAATAATGATCAGTTAGATAGGTTCAATATTTTATTGGAGCAATTGTATAAAGGTAATAGATACAATGAAAATAGAGGAAGGCGTAGAAATAGAAGGTAAAATTTAACTAACTACTTTTTTAAGCCACTCAATTATCTTATATCAACACGTTTTGTATTTTCTTTGGTAAATACCCAAATAGCCAGATACCCATAAAAAGACCAATAATATCAGCAAGCCAATCAATTAAGTCGCCATTGCGCTTATAAATAAAATGCAATTGAATAATTTCAATAACACCTCCATAAGCAATAGCAATTGTAGGTAACCAAACAGTATTAAATTTTGATGGTTTTGAGTATTTAATAGCTGATATTATTATGCCTAAGATAAAAAACATACCAAAATGCACTACTTTATCAAAATGCGGGATTGATATATGAACCTTTTTAAATTCATCTGCCGGAGCAAAGCACAAGTAAGCTATTACTATGCTCCATATAAATAGTTTAATATATTTTACAATCTTTTTCACTTGTACATTGTTTTGCTTTAATCATTACTGTATTTTAGCCGTAAAATTAATAAAATATGCTAATTAAACAGGTTGTCGATTTTTTTGAGGGTATTGCACCGACATCTTTTCAGGAGGACTATGATAACGCCGGATTATTGGTAGGTAATAAAAATGATGAGGTTAAGGCAATACTTATAACACTTGATGTTACTGAGGAAGTTATTCAGGAAGCAATAGATTTGGGAACTAATTTAATTGTGGCGCATCACCCTATTGTATTTTCGGGGTTAAAACGGTTTACCGGAAACAATTATGTTGAGCGCACCATTATAATGGCAATAAAAAACGACATTGCTATTTTTGCCGTGCATACAAATATTGATAGTGTAATATATAATGGCGTAAACACCAAAATTTGCGAAAAAATCGGATTAAAGAACCTTGAAATCCTTACACCTGTAAAAAATAAGCTTTGTAAATTGGTGGTTTTTGTTCCTTTAAAGTATTCTGACGATGTTAGAAAAGCAATTTTTGATGCAGGAGCCGGGGTAATAGGAAACTATGATTATTGCAGTTTTAACCTTTCAGGCAAAGGTACTTTTAGGGCGGGTACGGAGGCAAACCCCTTTGTTGGAAAAAAAGGAGAGATTCATGAGGAGTCTGAAATAAGGATTGAGACAATTATTCCCACACATCTTACAAATAATATTATAGATGCCATGATAAAAGCCCATCCGTACGAGGAGGTTGCTTATGACATTTACCCGCTTAATAATGAATGGAAGCAGGTTGGAATGGGTATGGTTGGAGAATTGCCTGTTGCTGAAGATGAACTTGAATTTTTAAAAAGAATAAAAAAAATATTTAATGCAGGCAGTATTAGATATACGCAATTAAAAAATAAAAAAGTAAAAAAAATAGCACTCTGTGGAGGGGCAGGAAGCTCTCTGTTAAAAGATGCCATTGGTGTAGGAGCTGATATTTTTATTACAGGAGATTTTAAATATCACCAGTTTTTTGATGCTGAAGGACGTATTGTAATTGCCGATATAGGACATTTTGAGAGCGAACAATACACAAAAGAGCTTTTTTATGAACTACTTACAAGAAAATTTTCTAATTTTGCAATTCATTTTACAAAAATAAATACAAATCCGATTAAATATTTATAGCAAGATGGCGGTTAAAGCGAAAAAAGAAAAAAAATCTAAAGAACTGACAATGGAGCGCAAGCTAAAGTATCTTTACGATTTACAGGTTGTTGATACTGAAATTAATAAATTTGGAGTACTTCGTGGTGAATTACCTCTTGAGGTACAAGACCTTGAAGATGAGCTTGCCGGATTAACCACCCGTATTGAAAATTTAGAGGTTGAAGTGAAAGACCTTGAGCAGGCTATAACAAATAAAAAGAATGAAATTGTTGAGTCTCAGGCATTAATAAAGAAATACGGAGAACAACAAAACAACGTTAGAAATAACCGTGAATATGATTCTCTTAGTAAAGAAATTGAATTCCAAACATTGGAAATTCAATTGTCCGAAAAGCGTATTCGTGAGTTTTCTGATGAAATGGCAAAAAAAGTCGAGATACTTACTTCGTCAAAGCAAACATTTGAGGAGCGTAATGGTGATTTGAACCATAAAAAAGGCGAGTTAGACTCAATTATTTCTGAAACCAAAATTGAAGAGGATAAATTACAGAAAAAAATCAAGCAAATTGAGGCAAATGTTGACGACAGATATTTACAAGCCTACACAAGGATTAAAAGCAATGCCCGTAATGGATTAGCTGTTGTTACTGTACAACGCGATGCATGTGGTGGCTGTTTTAATAAAATTCCACCTCAGCGCCAAGTTGACATACGTGCACATAAGCGTATTATAATATGTGAGTATTGTGGCAGAATTTTAGTTGATGAAGGATTAGGCGATTTGTAAATTGCGGAATAAAATATTTAAAAAAAAAAGGTTGTCAATAAGTTGATAACCTTTTTTTATTTATTCACTATATTGCCAATAAAAAAGTGAATATCAAACTTTGTTTATCCATTTGTCTATTTATTTGTGCCACAAATATGCAGTTAGTGGCTCAGTTTAATTATAGTAAAAAAGCTCAACAGGCACACAATGCAATCTTAAACCTTGATTTTGTTAAATACGAAAGCATAAAGCTACAAAAAACAAATACCGATAAGGGCATTTTTAATTGGCTTGATGCTTACAGGTGTTTTGTTGAATTTGAAACCACATCGGGTATTATTGAAGCCAAAACTGTGATTAACCAAATTATGCATCAGGCTTTAACTATAGAAAAGCTACCTCATAACAGTCCGTTTTATTTTTATTGTGCCACCGATTTACACCTTTTTTTAAGTTTTGTTTATTTTGAACATAACGAATCTTTTAAATCATTACAACACTATTTAAAAGCTAACAAATTATTAAAAGAAAGGCAAAAGGAATTTCCGGATTTTGAATTTGCCGGAAAACATGAATTGATTCAATATTTTATCAATAATTATATAAACAGGAAAATGGGCTTTTCATCAAATTCATATGCAACTATACAAAAAGAATATAAAGATTTATTACAGGGTTTTATTAAAACAGAAAACAAAACTTATAACCGAGAAATGAAATTATTGGGCTTAATACTTTTTAGTTTTCATGGTAATAGTGATGCAAAAACTTTTATAAATGAATTAAACATAAACTTAGATTATGCCAATACAGGACCAATTGAGGCATTAATAAGCTCAATGTGGAACAAAAAAGCTGACCAATATAATGTGCAGTATTCAATACTTGCATCAGCAATTAATCTTGGCTTTCAACAAACAGCAAACAGTTTAAACCTTTGGCATGGCAATGCAATGCTAAACCGCAATAACGATTCTGCAATTTATTTTATTAATAGGTTTTTAAAAAAACAACACAATCCTAAATTAATTCAATATGGCAGGTTTAAAGCATCATTATATTGGTTTTTAAATAATAGTGTTGCAAAGTCTGATAGTTTGAACCAAATAATAATTCAATCAACAAATTTTGCTACTGCCGAAGATAAACAAGCATTTTATGAAGTAGGCCATTCGACATTATGGACAAAAGAGTTGGTAATGGCGCGTGTGCTTTTTGATGGTGGTAACTATAAAAAAGCACTTGATGTTATACTATCGGCAAAACAAAAAGTTGCAGGTTTTAATAACAAACAAAAATTAGAATATTGCTATCGGCTAGGACGTATTTATCATAAATTGAATAACATTGAAATGGCCTCAAAGTTTTATCAAATGGCAATAAATTCAAAGCTGGATAGTGAGTTTTATTACCCTGCCTATGCAGCATACTATATTGGCAACATGAACAGGAACAAGGGCAATGCCAAAAAAGCTAAAAAATATTATACTATCTGCACACACTTAGATTCACCTGTTTACAAAACAAGTATCCATAAAAAAGCACGGCAGGCAATGCAATTGTAAGACATTATTTACAGTTAGGTGAATCGTATAAAATCAATTATATTAGCCCACTTTAAAAAATATTTATTTTTATGCAGAAGAAAAAAAGACAAGTTCCCCATACTTATGTAATTGTATTTTTATTTATTATTATATCGGCTGTAGCCACATGGTTTGTGCCCGGAGGCAGGTACATTGATAAGGTTGAAATTATTGATGGCAAAGAACAGGTAACTAAAGTTTTTGAATATGTTGAAAGCCACCCCCAAACATGGGAGGTTTTTTCGGCAATGTTTGAAGGTTTCGAAAATCAGGCAGGTATAATTGTATTTATATTAATGATAGGTGGGGCTTTTTGGATTATGAACGATAGCCGGGCTCTTGATGTAGGTATATTAAGCTTTTTAAGGATAACACGTAGGTTAGAGCGGTTTAAACTAATCAGAAAAATTGGGGTTGACAATATGGTGATAACCCTAATTATGATTATGTTTAGCCTGTTTGGGGCAATTTTTGGAATGAGCGAGGAGACTATTGCTTTTATTATAATTTTTGTACCACTATCAATAAGCATGGGGTACGATTCTATTGTTGGGGTAAGTATGTGCTTTGTAGCGGCAGGACTTGGTTTTGCAGGTGCAATTTTAAACCCGTTTACCATAGGTATAGCACAAGGACTATCGGGTATTCCACTATTTTCGGGTTTTGAATACCGTATTTTTGCCTGGTTTGTACTAAATATTGTTGGTATAGCCTTTATTTTATGGTATGCTCGCCGAATTAAAAAACACCCCGAAAAATCGTTGGTTTACACCGATGATGAATACTGGCGCAAAAAAGGTGAGACCAGTGTTGATGAATTGAAATACCATACACCAAAAATGGCATGGGTTGCTTATGCGCTATTATTAGCAGGCATGGCTGTTTTTGCGTATTTGTATCCGGTATCGGCATTAAAAATAGGTAATACCGTAAAAACAGTTAGTATTATTCCGGCTATGGCAGTGTTTTTTGGTTTTTTTGGTTTTTTAAGCTTACGCAAATCGGCTCATTTTTTTGTACTTACATTACTAATCTTTACTATATTTTTCTTAATTATAGGGGTAATGGGGTACAATTGGTATATTATGGAAATAGCAAGCCTGTTTTTTGGTATGGGGCTGTTTTCGGGCATTGCCATGAACAGGTCGGCAAACAATATTGCCAAACTTTTTATTGAAGGGGCAAAAGATATAATGTCGGCAGCGTTGGTTGTAGGTTTGGCCGGAGGAATAATAGTAGTTTTACAACAAGGACAAATTATAGATACAATTCTTTATAGCTTAAGCAGCTCAATGAAAGAGTTTGGGCAGTTAGGCTCGGTAAGTGTAATGTACGGCATCCAAACCTTGATAAATGTTGTAATTCCATCGGGTTCGGCAAAAGCCGCACTTACTATGCCCATAATGGCACCGTTTTCCGACTTAATAGGCTTGTCGCGACAAGCTACCGTGGTAGCATTCCAGTTTGGCGATGGTTTTACAAATATGATTACGCCAACATCAGGTGTTTTAATTGGTGTGCTGGGAGTAGCAAAAATACCATACGATAAATGGGTAAAATGGATTGCCCCGTTTATGATTGTTTTAATGATATTGGGCTGGCTGCTTTTAATACCAACCGTAACAATGAAATTGAATGGGTTTTGATTTTTGTAGAAACAATAAGGTTCATTACTTTTAAAAACCTTTTAGTTAATACCGTATGACAGAGCACCAGTTTGAAACAATATTTAAAGAGCATTTTGAATTTTTAAGCAATATTGCCTTTGCAATGATTAAGGATAAGGATGATGCATACGATATTGTACAGCAAGTGTTTGTTAAACTTTGGGATAAGCGGTATAAAGTAGATATTGATGATAATATAAAAGCATATTTGCACAGAGCCACCATTAATACAACACTTAATTTAATTGAAAAAAATAAAAGAAGTGTTAATGTTTCAGAAAATAAATTAGAAACAATCCCGGGTCAATATGTTGAGAAAAACACTGATTTTTTGTCGGGCGAGGTTGAGAATGCCATTAAAAAAGCAATTTCGGAATTGCCCAAAAAATGTGGAATTGTTTTTTCACTCAGCAGGTACTCCGACATGACAAATAAAGAGATTGCCGACCATATGAATATTAGTGTAAAAGCTATTGAAAAGCATATTAGTCGGGCACTCAGGGAGTTAAGAATTAAGCTAAAACCATATATGAATTTGTTAATATTGTTTTTTATAACAGAGGTAGGGTTAACTATTTTTTAACTGTTTTATACATACACAACGCAAAAAGGGTGAAAGAAATAACTAACATAATACATAATAAGCTTAGCAATAAGCCAATCTCTCACAATGATGATAGAGAACTTGCTGCATGGCTTTCTTCTGTTAAAAACCAAGAGGTTTTTAACAGTTATAAAAAATTATGGGAGTTAACCGGAACCTTAAAAACAACCCTAAAACCCAATGTCAATTTACAATGGGAAAGGTTTAAAAACATAAGAGACAAATCACAAAGCAGCAGTACAAAAATCATAAAACTATATAAAACAATTTCAGCAGTTGCTGCCGTTGCTATACTTGTTTTAGCTTTAGGATTTATCATCAATAATTTTTCAAGCACATCAAAAACCTATATATCAAAAAACTCAACTTTGATAGTTGAATTGCCCGATAATTCATCAGTTTTATTAAACAAAAATTCCACACTTGATATTTCAAAAAAGTTTAATAAAAATAACAGAACAGTTAAATTAACTGGTGAAGCTTTGTTTGATGTTGAAAAAAACAGAGATATCCCTTTTATTATTGAAATTGAAAATAACCTAAGCGTAAAAGTATTAGGTACTAAATTTAACCTGCGGGCTTATAAGTCAAATACCGATGTTGAATTAAAAGTGCTATCAGGTAAAGTGCTTTTTAAAAAAGGGGATAACAGCATTACTGTTGACAAGGGGATGGAAGCAAATTTTAATCATAAAGCCAATAGCTTTTCAAAACTTAAAACAGTTGATAATAATTTACTTGCATGGCAAACCAAACAGTTTGAGTTTAATAATACGCCAATAAATGATGTTGTTGTTTCGCTTGAGCGTTTTATAAACAAAAAAATCGAGTTGCCTAATAACAGTTTGGATTTACGATATACAGGAACTTTCAGCAATCCATCGGATAAGGAAATTGCTAATGTTTTGGCTTTATCAATGGGTTGGGATTATAAAATAACCAAAGGTGCTATAAAATTCACTATCCCAAAAGGCAAAAAATAGTCTTTTACCAACTTACCAATAATTTTCTACTATTAATTAATATTAAAGATACCCTTTAGTAAATATCTGATTAAAAATCCTAATTTTATACTCTTTAACCTGCATTATTCAATAATAGAGGTTAATACCAATTATTAACAGACTTTAGAGTGAAAAATAAAATAAAAGGATTTATAAACCGATATAAGCAGCTTTTTTTTAGCATGGTTTTTATTGCCTTTTTATTTACCGGAATTACTGCTTTTGGTCAAAACAACCCTCTCAATATAAAAATTTCAATTGATGCAAAAAAGATAAAAGCAAAACAACTAATAGAAGATATAGAAAAGGATTACGACATAAGTTTTTCGTATTCTGATAATATTTTTGACACCCTGTTTTTGCAGATACAACAATCTGATAGCATTTTATTAAAAGATTTTTTAATAACTTATCTAAAGCCAAAAGGTATAAGTTATAAAGTAATAGGTTCGCAAATTGTATTATTTGCAAAAAAGCATCCTCCTCAATGGTTTACTGTTTCGGGTTTTATTAAAGATGCAAAAACATCTGAAGATATTATTGGGTCGGCAATTTATGTAAAAAGCTTGCAAATTGGGACAGTTACAAACTCATATGGTTTTTATTCGCTGAAATTACCAAAGGGTAATTATCAAATTTATTTTAGCAGCATGGGGTATAATGATACAACAATAGTTGTTAATCTGGTAAAACCCAAAAAAGTAAATATACAGTTAAAGCAAAAAACTTATGCTGTATCTGAAATTACAGTCAACTCTCATATAAATTCAATATTTTTAGAGTCGGATTTAATGAACCTGATAAAAGTTGATATAAAAAGCTTACAAGAAATACCTGTTTTATTTGGAGAGAATGATGCATTACAAAATTTATCGGTTTTACCAGGAATCCAGTCCAACGAGCTTTCAACAAGCAGTATAAGCGTAAGGGGCGGGGGTGCCAGCCAAACAACTTTTTTAATGGATGAAAGTATTTTATATAACGCCTCGCATTTTGGTGGTTTCTTTTCAATATTTAACCCCGATGTGGTAAACAATGTAAATATTTACAAAAGCGATGTTCCAGTAAGTGAAGGAGGTGCATTATCATCACTTATTGATGTAAGACTGCGCGAGGGTAATACACAAAAATGGCAGGTAAAAGGTGGCTTGGGGCTTATTTCAGCACGGATATTGGTTGAGGGTCCAATTATAAAAGATAAATCATCGGTACTTATTGCCTTTCGCAGAACTTATGTTGATGTTGTAACAAAACTTTTGTCAACTGACCCTAATTTTAAAAACATGAAGTTTTATTTTTATGACGGTAATTTTAAATTGAATTTTAAATTTAATGAAAATAACCGCCTGTTTCTTTCAGGTTATGCCGGTACCGACAAGCTTTCGCAAGTTAACAATACTGTAAACTCAAATTATCTTGGCTCGGTTCGTTGGAATCATCTGTTTGGTTCAAGGCTTTTTTCAAATACTACTTTATCAGCAAGTCGTAATTTAATGAATCAGGGTACCCGCGACGAAAATGAACAGTTATATTGGGAATCAACAATTAACAACCAAAAATTTAAAACAGATTTTTCATCTTATTATTCCGATGCTTTTAAGTTTACTTTTGGCTATGCAGGCAATATCTATAATATCTCACCATTTTCATTATTAACTAAAACCGAAAAAACAATTACAACCCGTTACGAGTCATCGCTTGATCAAATGTTGCTAAATAGTTTGTATTACCAACAGACAGTAACAATAAATAAAAAGTTAGGTATTGATGCGGGTCTGCGGTTTACATATTTGCTAACCGAACCTTTTACCGACTCGTTGGTTGGTTTGAGCGATTATTATTTTGAACCCCATTTACGTATTAGTTATGCTTTTAATAAAAACTCAACCGTTAAAGGCAGTTTTAGTCAACAGGTTCAACCGCTACATCAGTTGCCATTAAGTAATGCCGGAATAACCATAAACCGTTGGATGCCTTCAAATGAGTCATTTATTCCACAAAAAAGCAATAATTTCACAATAGGGTATTATAATAAAAATATATGGGGTGCTAATTTTGTGTCTGAGGCATATTACCGAAAAATGGATAATTTGATTGAAACAATGCAGGATGCCCGCATACTATACACCGACGACCCTGAAAGCTATTTGCACAAAGCCGGCGGTACAGCCTATGGAGTTGAATTGTTATTGTCGTATAAAATACAAAAGGTTAGTGCAATGCTTTCATATGATTATTGCAAGGTAACATGGGAAACCGAATCATTAAATTTTGGCAACCCTTACCCTGCATCGCATACGCGCAAGCACTCGTTAAATATTACCGGGGTATATCATTTTAACAATCGGGTTTCGGCATCGGCAAAGTGGATATTTGCATCAGGAATACCATTTACTGCCGCTACCGGTAAATATCAGGTTAATGGTAAAACTTATTTACAGTTTAATAATGGCAAGGTAAATACAAAAAAGCTGCCTCCTTACCACAGGCTCGATTTAAGCTTGGACATAGCAGGCAAAAAAAATGAAACAAGAAGGTGGAAAAGCTTTTGGAATTTTTCAATCTACAATGTCTATTTTAGGAAAAACCCGCTTGGTATTTATTATTTTATTCCTAATTATGAAGATGAAGTTGAGGTTCAGGGGTTGAACCCCGGTTTTTATTATTTGTATCAATTTGTTCCTTCGGTTTCGTACCGATTTGAATTTTAAATATGATTAAAATTAAATGCATATCTGTTTTAATAGTATTTTTTAGCTTATACGGCTGTTATCAGGTTTCCGAAGGCGACCTGTTTGAAGATTATGAACCTAAAATTGTAATTGAAGGCAACATAAGTAATATGCCTCCGCCTTATTATGTAAACGTATCATATTCAGCAAATCCTGATGATGATGTTGATTACCATCCAATTTCAGATGCGCAGGTTATAGTATCCGATAATAATGGGAATTCAGAGATGCTTGAGCTATTAAAACCCGGTATTTACATAGTTAATGAATTGAATGGCTTGCCCGGTACCGAATATGTACTCTATGTGTCGGTTGATAATAAGGTATATACTGCTGCCGAAGTTATGCCGGAGCCTTGTGTTGTTTTAAAAAGTAAAATTAATCATCTTAGTACGTTTGTTTCAGATACGGGTAATTATATAAAACTGTATATTGAAAAAGATAATGATTTAACAAACTATTATAAATTAGAAATATCGAAAAATGATAGTCTTTATAATGGCTACAACGATTTAATAGTTTTTGATGATGCATATGCTAGTGATACTATTGAATACCTTATACCTTATGCTTTTAGAATTAGTGATACTGTTGATATTAAATTACATGTAATACCACACAGTATGTACAAATATTATTACACACTAAAAAAACAGACAAATAACACATTCAGCAATATTCAGACGCCCCTAAAAAATCCGCCTTCAAATATTACAAATATGACTTTGGGGTATTTTAATGTTTCGTCTGTTACACAGATAGAGTTAATAATTGAATAGTTGTAATAGGGCTTGCTGAGAAACACATAATAGTATTAATGGCAACTATTTACAGAATTATTTTATTTTATTAGCCCGTAGTACATCAACTACTTTGTCTGCCTGTAGCAGACAGGTTGGCTACAGATCGACAGTCAGCCGCGGCGGACAGCGTCGCTTTGCCGCCTTGCATTTGGTGCACTACGGACTTTCTCAACAAGCCCTATAATAGTTTTTCTAAATACCAATTGTTTTATACTTTTATATCTAAATATTATTCATTAAAAAACACACTTTATGAAATTTGTTTTGCTTTTTATTGTATTGCAATTAAGTATTATTCAAGTTTTTTCGCAAAAAATGTTTGAGGAGAAATTTTCAGATTGTCCGCTAAAATTCATTCTTGAAGACGATGAAATGTTTGTTTATTATGAACAGGGTGATTCAATAATGGTTGTAGATTTTTTATCGGAGTTAGATAAAAAACAGATTGATAAACTCAAAGGTGTGGTAATGATGCAAGTAATGGTTGATACTGCCAACCAAATATGCTGCGTTAGTTATACCAATAAAACCACTATCAGTAATAGGCGTTTTGATATTCAAAACAAATTAAGTTCAATGAAAGGATGGAAAAGGGTGCCCGGTAAATTGCCCAATGAGAATATTTGCGCACTGTTGTCTATTATTTTCGATAAAAAAGAGATTACAGTAATGCGTACCGGATACAATAGGAACAAGGGGCGCAAAACTATTCAGTTAAACGTGTTTAAAAGGTATGTGGAAAATCCCGAAAAAAAGCTCGAACAGGTTGAATCGGCTGATTCACTAATTAAAGAATAACTAGTGTTTTTTGGAAGTAATTATATTTATAAGTTACCCAACATTAAAAAAACAAGAGATACTCTGAAATAAATTCTCTTACCTTTGTAAAATTAAGAAAACTATGATTTAATGAAAGTAACAAAAAAAGTTCCTGTAGATTACCTTGTAAATCGTCAAAACGAAATGAGTAATCTGACGAAGTATCTCAATATAACAATTAAAGACAATCCAGATGTTGGCTGGCATTATAAAGAATTTGGGAAACAAGTTGAGCAACCAATAATAGAATTTCTTGTTAATAAAGGATTGCTTATTAAAGACAAATTCAAAGACCAATCGGATAACAAAAATGAAATTCCAGATATTATTGACGAACAATATTCTCAATTAATTTTCATTGATATTAAAGCAGGAAATAAAGTAGTTTTTAAAACTGGAGCAAACGTTACTAATCCAAATCAAGATTTATCAACTACAACAAACTGGAGAGATAATGTGTTTCTCAAATTTGAAGGGGAGTTATGCTTTTTTATTGAAGTTAAATATAATCACTTATCAGGCAAAAAATTGTTTGTCGAGGAATGCCTAATTGACTATTTTTACAATTTTGTTGGAAAAACAGAAGACGGTCTAATTGCACACAGAAGAAGAAATGTAAGAACAAAATCTTGGAACTCAACCTCACAGTTTAAAAGTGCCAAAGAATTTAAAATATTACTAAATGAAACAATTTCATTTTCAATTAAAAAAACTTTATTTAACTCATCCAAAGATTTATTAGAAGATGATAAAATAGAAATAATAAATCATTTACGAGAAGATGATGCTGTCAAAAAAAAAACTTAAAATTATTTATTATAACAGGACTTCTGCTTTTTCTAATTTTATTTTTTTGGTTTGTTTTGGCTTAATTACAACATCTAAAACTCTGTCTGAAATTGCTTTTAAAACTGGAACTGCTACTGTATTTCCTAATAAATCATAAGCGTGATTAGTTTTAACTGGTATATCGTAATTATCAGGATAACCAAAAACCCTTAATCCTTCTCTAATTGTTAATTTTCTAACTCCTTTTCCATCAACAACAACTATTTTGCTCATATCAGTTGCAACAAGAGTTGGTGCAATATCGTTAGGATTTAAGATTTTATTGATTTCAAAACTTAATTTTCCCGTTACAATATTATATCCTTTTGCTTTTGTTTCATCATAAATACGAGAAGTAATAACGCCATTTTCTAATACTTCCTTTACTAACTTTTTGGGGTGCTCAAATCTTAAATAACCTTTATCTACCAAATCATCTAACATTCCTTTTAAATCATAACTTTCAAATAAATCGTTTGTAGGTGCAAAAGTTTCTATTTGCTTTAATGTTAAAGGCATTCCATCCATCCAATCAATACCAATTTCAATTGCCCAATGTTTCTGCCTACGAACTTTAAAAAGTTTGTTTAACAATCTGATTTGCTCTTTACTACATTCTCCTTTTATTCCAATATCCCAACTATGAATATTATTTGCTCCTCCTCTTTTATCTTTTATTGACTTTCCATATAATTCTTCAACAGTAAAATGAGAAAGTAATTTTTTAGTAAAATCAGTATTCATAGTTTCTTTTCCATTTTCTAAAACATCTTTGAGAACCCTAAATGTTGGGGAGAAATTTTCTAAAGAAACTTTATCTTTTTTTGTTCCAACAATAAAAATTCGTTTTCGAGATTGTGGAACTCCAAAATTAACCGAATCTAAAACTTCCCAAGAAACTTTATAATTAAGTTCTTCTTCAAGTTTATAAAGAATGGTTTTTAAGGTTCTACCTATTTTATCTGTTTTATTTTCTAAATCGTGTTTAACCAAACCTTCAACATTTTCAAGAATAAAACCTTGTGGCTTTTTATGTCTTAAAATTCTTTCAACTTCAAAAAACAAAGTTCCTCTTGTATCTGCAAAACCATTCCGTTTTCCTCCTGCACTAAAAGGCTGACAAGGAAAACCAGCAAAAAGAAAGTCAAAATCTGGAATATCTTCACTTTTTAATTGAAAAATATCCCCAATAAAATTATCGTGATGATGATTATGTTTTAAAGTTTTTACTGCATAAGGTTTAATTTCAGATGTTAAAACACATTCAGTTTTAATTCCTCTTTCTTTACAAGCCTGTTCAAAACCAATACGAACTCCACCAAGTCCAGCAAATAAATCTATAAATTTCAATTTCTTATTCATCATTCTTAATTTTATATTCAACATTTGGCTCAGCAACAAGACTTAAATTTGATTTAAAATCTTCTATTTCAAATTTAGTACAACCAATAACCGAAAGACATTGCAAAAAGAAAGTAGCACTAAAACTTCCTCTACTTATTTTACTTGTAATACTTGATTGAGTTTCACTTAAACCTTGTTCGTTTAACAAAAAAACTAAATCAGAAGTTGAAATGCCTCTCTTTACTAATTCTGACTTTAAAAGTCGTTTTACCTTATCATTTGAATAAATCATAAATCTAATTTAATAATGCAAATTTAAATACATATTCTCATATATGCAAATAAATAAGCGAAAATAATTAAAACGTTGGGTAACAATGTATAAAAATAATTGCGGGTTTAGTGTTCAATTCAAAGTTTATATCTTTACACAAAGTTTAGTTCTAAATTCAAAATTAGTGATTCAAAATCCGTAACTATTCTTATACGTGTCGTCAGGACACCACAGTTTTTCTATGCTATGTGTAATATAATTTAATGGATGGCGTGAATATGGCATCAACTCACTTAAATACTTGATTAGATTATGTTTTTGCTCCAATTCCTAAAGTAGTTGTCCCATCGCTACTTATTTCTTCTGCCGAAAAATCAAGGTTTATTGCTGTGTTTCCTCTATAAAAAACCGTATTTTTGTTGCTAATTATTGGGTGTGTCTAAAAGTATTACCTTAATATCTAAAATGGAATCGTTATGAAGTTTCGTAGTGTGCATTAATGCTGCAAAGCGCATCAAAAAGTTTTGCAAGCGTAGCCATTGTTACGATGATAAACTTTGAAGTGAGCATTTGTAGTAGTATTGTGCAATACGGGACTGTAATAGATTTTCATTTTAGTTTTTTAGGTATTATATTATTGCATAATAAGATTAAGCATAATATGTACATCAATTTCTGCAAATATTTCAATGATTTTTTCGGGTTAATATCATAAAAAAAGCTATTCTATTCTATTGTCTTTTGTATGTAGATACTAACATATATAAATATATTTGTCAATTATATTTGCATAACAAAGTAATATTTATTACATTAGTGTAAGGGAAAAGGTAAGTATATTCTATTTTTAACTTAAATTATAAAGTATGAAAACAAAAAAAATGTTTCTCACTATGTGTGCTGTGATGTTTAGTGTAATTTTAATTGCACAAAACGAGTGGGAACCAAGGGTTCACGTAACAGGATACGTTAATGCAGTAGCTGAATATACAGATGTTAAAACTAATTTTGAAGAAGGTAAGCATCTGAATAAAGAGTATGCTGTAGGTTTATCAGAATTTGGTTTTTTAGCCACTTACAAGCCTTTAGAAAAGCTTGAATTTAAAACCACGATGGTTTATTCACATTTTACTTTTCATGTGAGCCAACTATTTGTTGAGGGTTATAGTAGGTATAGTTTTAATGATGCTTTAAAAGTAACAGCGGGACGATTTTTAACGCCATTAAGTCCTGTTAATTTGTATTTTTATGCCCCGCTTAACCCTAGTGGAGTTGTACCAATGTTAGTTTCTCACCACTTTATGTTTCCACAAAGTATTAGTGGTTTACAGTTATCTGGCGAAATAGAAGCAGCATCGGCTTTAAAATTGGGTTATAATTTATCGGCAGGAACATATGCCTATATTAACCATATGGAGGCAGGTGTACTTGGAATATTGTCGCAAGAAGATGCGTATCCTTCGTTTGGTTATTACGATACCGAGGCCGATAAAATTAACAATTATATGTGTGCCACAGCTAGGGTTTATGGCGTTATTAACGACATGGTAACAATTGGTGCAAACTATTTTACCGGCGATGCCCAGCAAGTTACTCAAGATGCTAACAGTAATTTCGTTTATCACCCATCTACAAAATATACCTATGGCTTTGATTTGCACGTAAACGTTGCAAATGTTAAATTTAATGCCGAGTATTGGGGTGGAGAACAAGAAACCGTTGATCCTATTCCGGGTGAAGGACATGTAAAAAATAGCTATGTAGGTTATTATGGCGAAGTTATATACGATGGCGATGTATTTAAACCATTTGTTAGATACGATTTTATTGAAGACGTAAATGTACATAGCAATCCTCTGCCTGCAAGTGCTACAACCTTTGGTATAGCAGTACGACCAATTTACGAAACTCTAATAAAGTTTGAGTATAAAAGATATAACACTAAACAGTTAGTGGATATTCATGCTGCTGGTGGTCCCGACAATTGGGTTTTTAGTGACTATAGTTATAATTATTTACAATTGTCGTTTGTTCTTTCATTCTAAGCTGAGTAAACCTCATTGATAATAAATTGATATGTTAAACTTTTAAAAACAAAAAATATGAAACGATATATATTACTTTTAACAATGGTTTTTGCAGTACTGGTAATGCAGGCGCAATCGTACATAATAATTGTAAACAATTCAAATACCACAAACTCTATTTCACAAAAGGCTGTTTCTAATTATTTTTTAAAGAAATCGTTAAAATGGGATAATGGCGATAAGGTAGCACCTGTCGATTTAAGTTCTAAATCGTCGGTAAGAGCAGATTTTTCAAAGCAGGTTCACAATAAATCGGTTAGTTCTGTTAAAAGCTATTGGCAACAATATGTGTTTGCCGGTAAAGGTACTCCTCCGGTAGAAAAACATAGCGATGATGAAATTATTGCTTATGTAAAAAGTAACCCGGGAGCTATAGGCTATGTTTCAACAGATGCCGATATTGCGGGTGTTAAAGCTTTAACAATAAATTAATACCCAAATTGAGCTCTTAGGCTCAGACAAATGAATTTTGTCAATTTTTTCATTTCTTAGTACTAAGAAATGAATTATTCAGGCTATGTATAGCAATTTTAACATAATTAAAATTGCTATACATAGCCTGAATAATTCATGCGTTTAGTTTGATGTAGCTGTAAGGCATCGGAAACC
>CBDUWQ010000027.1:0-29119 GCA_965370965.1 uncultured Bacteroidales bacterium | reverse complement strand
TTTCCGATGCCTTACAGCTACATCAAACTAAACGCATGAATTATTCAGGCTAAAAAGAAAATATGCTCCAAAAGAGTATTTCTGAAAATTGTTGCCTTGAGAATTATTATAAGCGTATTGTTTTGCTGATGCCTTTAATTTTAAATTTTTAATGGCTGAATTATAAGGCATTATATTGTAAGCCAAATTTGCCGAGCCTGCAATGTCATTAGCTCCAAACGAATACATTGGCATTATTTGGTATTCAAACTTATTGCGCGGAACAATTGCACTATAAAATATAAGTCCCAGCATATATTTATTATAATTATTCCAGCCCATAGCCGGAATGTAATTAATTTGAGTTTTTTCGTTATTCTCAAATATACCCGCAAATTTAAATGAAAGAGGCTCTGTTTTTTTTAATATTCCGCTTGTGCGCATTGTATTATTTTTACGGATATATTCCACCATGTAGTCTTCGGGGTCAATAATTAGTTTATCTACGTTGCTCAAATCTACATTAAAAATTTTTTTACCATTAAAACCGTTATACCAATTACTAAAAACAATGTTGTTATTATTAAATGCAGTAACATTTACAGGAGCAGTTATTAAACCTTTATTTTTAAGTGTGAAATTTGACTTGCTGACTCCCGTTATTTTATAATCCATTTTTTTTGTTGTTTGCATTAAATCATCAAACAACCAACTTAAATCTTCGCCTGTGCCTTTCTCAAAAGCAAGTCTTATATCTTCCGGATACGGATGTTTGTATTTCCACTCTTCAAAAAATAATTTAAAAATTACATTAAACTTTTCTTCGCCGAGATACCCAAGTAAGTGGTCAAAAACCCTTGCCGATTTAGAATAGACAATTGCCCCATAATTCATATCGGTATATTCTTGTGATGTTAAAGATGCCTGCTGGTCGGAATTATAACGAGCAGTAAATAAATAAATTAGCTCTTGCATTTTTTTATACCTCATTTTATCTATTCCAAGAAATTTTGCAATTCCAATTCTATCATTACCCATCATTTTATATAAATAGTCTTCGTTTTTGTATTTATCTCTCATATACCGAGCTTCGCAAAAACTGTTTATTCCTTCATCCATCCATGGTAATTCTCTTTCGTTAAAACCTAACATTCCGTAAAACCAATTATGCCCAACCTCGTGCATAATAACCACTTCTAAACTCATTGGCGAATGTGAATTACCAATTACAGTTACATTGGGGTACTCCATGCCACCACCTGCACTTAATGCCGAATGTAGTGCGGTACACTGATTATAAGGATAATCGCCTGTGTAAGAAAGAGTAATAGTAAAGTGCATCGCCAATATATTCCAAAGATTTTTTCCATAAATGAGCTTCTTTGTTTAAAAACAGTGCCCAAATTGTTACTTTCTTGCCTGTTGATGGCATTTCCCTTTCGCCCTTTAAAACATGAAATCGTTTATCGGCAAACCATGCAAAATCATGAATGTTTGATTGAGTGTATCGCAGTGTTTTAAACTCTTTTGATGATTCAGGAAAAGTGTTATCTTTTCTATCGAATGAATCAATTTTTGCGGTTTTGTCAACCAAACTGTCCATCCATTCAATCTCTTTGGCATTTTGTAAATCGCCGGTTGCACCAACAATATAATTTTTTGGTAGAGTAATAGAAACATCAAAAGAGCCAAATTCAGAATAAAATTCACCTTGGTTCAGATATGGCATCCGGTGCCAACCGTATTTATCGTAAACTGCCGGTTTTGGATACCATTGCGTTATTTGATACGATTGCTTAATATGCCCCAAACGAGAAGTTACCCCTTTGGGAATTTTCACGTGAAAGGGCGTTGATATTATAATTTTTTCGCATGCTTTTAATGGCTTATTAAGGTTTATTTTACAAATATCAATATGTTCGCTGTCGTATTCCCATTTTACTGACTTTCCGTCAACTTTAAAGTCAAGTGAATCAATATAACCTCTTAGCTTTTCATTTTTAAATAAACTTTTGTAGCTCGACTCTAACTTTTGTTTTGCTAAAGCTGTTTGGTTATTACTGTAAGCATTTGGCCATATATGAAAGTATATAAACTCCAAGTTATCGGGAGAGTTATTAATATATTCAACTGTTTCAAAAGCGGTAAACTCATGAATTGAATCATTTAACCTAACATCAATTTTATAATTTACCTCTTGCTGAAAATATTTTTGCGAGTAGAGTAAATTGCTTGTTGCAATTAGTATGACTAATAATATAAGAGGCGGTTTTTTCACGAGAATTAAAATAAGTTAAATATTTTATTGCTGAATTTAAGATTATTTAGTGCTTGCTGACTCTAATTATATCCATAATATACGTTTATGAATACTTTGTATTTCATATCCTTTTGTTGAGGTGTTCCTATATGCTACTCTTTTTTATGCTGTCCTGTATATGTTATTGTGGGTTTTGTGTGATAACTTTTATTTTTCAAAAACCTAAGCATAAAGTCGCTATCGTTTAAAAACATTTTCCCAAACCCGTCATTAAAAAAAGGCAGGTTGGTTTTGCAATTGTCAATACAATACATTGATAATTCTACTGATATACTCTCATCCATTACCAAGCGTTTAATATGCTCCTCGCTATCATCTTCAATAAAATAGGGGTTGTTTGGCAAAGGAAACGCCGAGTTAACAGCCAATGCAATTTCAGCTCCGCTTTTAGGGTTAAAAAATGCTAAACCTGTTTCTGACACATCCGAAAAATCAGCGGATTCATTATCGGTGCCAAAAAAACCGTCATCTTTTACTCTTTGTGATGCCTTTTTTTTCTGCTTTTCAGTAAGATTCAGCGTGTTATTGAAGTACTCAATATATTTTTTAAAAAAGTCTTCAATTTTATCTGATGGAAGAAATGCTATTTGTGAGCCGTTATTAAAGTCCTTAAAAGCTTTAAGTTGCATTTCAAGCAATTCGTTGGTTTTTTCATTTTCATGGTCAAGAAAATTAACATCGGCTCGGCTTTTGTGTGAGTTTTTTTCATCTAAAATCAAATCGGCATTAAATGGCTGTTGAAAAAATATCCCTGAAAACCACCACTCATTTTTCCATTGAGCAATTCCCATAAACAGTATTGAGTCTATATCTTTTAATGATTCAAATTGGTCAAAAGATTTTTTTGTTAAATCAAATTTTTTGCCCGAAGCTATATGCTCAATAAATATATTATCATCATTTTGCCCTTTGTAAAAGAAAAAGCCACTTATTTTTTGCGATATATTTAAATAGTCGGAACTAAGCGGGTGTTTATTACCCAATAATTCGGCAACCCAATCTTTACCTTTTAGGTTAAGCAGGCGGGTATTGGTTTTATACAATGTATTATCCCTGTAGTCGTTTAAATACATCATTAAGTGCTCTTCGCTTTTATTGTTTTCTATTATTTCATTTACTCCATCATTATAATCTAACAAAACATCAGGATAAAGCAAATATGATTTAAAAAGGATTGTGTCAATAAGATTACGGGCTTCATAATAATCAGTTACATTATCGGCTATCTTGTAAAATGGTTTCAGATGTTCATTTTCAGGTGCATAATCCCATGCTTCTTCAAAAAGAGCCATTACTTTTTTGGCTATTTCAACAATAAACTCATTATAAGGCGATACAAATTTTTCATTTTGTGTTGTGTTTACATAATACCAAATTAAAAATTTTATATCATTAAGATTTATTTCCTCTTCGTAGTACTCAGCTATATTGTAAAAGGGAAGTGGTTTATTGTACAACCGTTTATGAATTTTAATAAAAGTATTCCAAATATTGGTTTTGGATATTATATCTTCAAAATATGAAGTTAAAAAGCACGCTAAATAGTCGATATCTTTTATTTGTAAATA
Organism: uncultured Bacteroidales bacterium; assembly: GCA_965370965.1. Lineage (GTDB taxonomy): Bacteria > Bacteroidota > Bacteroidia > Bacteroidales > SZUA-534 > GH45. Next base: position 25,252 of record CBDUWQ010000027.1, on the reverse strand, counting down.
TTTTCGTAAAACAAACCACTGCTTATTGGTTGTAATAGCGTGTTTAACATTATTACTTAGTTTAAGATAATAACTATCTGTTACTGTTTGCTTTTCGTATGGTTTTAATTCTAACCAATCATCAATAAATACTTTATCTTTCATTTAATATTTTTAGGGGTGTTTACTTAGTTACAATAATATTATTGTAACTTAAATGCTCACTATTTACAACTCTCTCTATTACTTTATTAAAAATAGTTCTCTTATAAATTGAGCGATTAATCCTAAATACGAATTCATTTAGATAACTATCAATATGTTCTGGATGTACCCATGAATGGATTGTTCTTAACCATGATTTTATTTGATGTATTATTATGTGTATTTGTGGCATACCTCGTCCTCCATCGCTAAGTTCTTGTGTTATATTATAATCTTTCATCAAAGGTCTATATCCTTTCCATTTATCTGTAAATACATTTGCACTCTTTGCTATGTGGTTAGTAAACATCTTCTGTAATGATTTTGATGAATAATCATCGATTCTCATTGCATAAACTCGCTTAACCTTTCCATCATTTGTCAGCTCAACAGATACAATAACCTTCTTTTTTTTAGAATCATAGCTTCGACCTGGTTTACCTTCCTCTTTTCCGCCAACTGTAAATTCATCTACTTGCACATTTCCATCTAAAGGGTGCTGTCCGCTACTCTTTAATACTTTCCGTATTTTATGCATGAATAACCATGCTGTCTTTCTTGAGATAGCATAGCGTTTGCAACTTGCATTGCTGATAAACTTTGTGTGCTATTTACCATTTCAAAAGTAATATGAAAAGCTTTCTTAAGTCCAAATTTTACTTTATGAAATACAGTATTAGCGGTAGCACTTTCATTATGCTTACACAAAGTACATGTTTTAATATATCCTTTTCTTTGAGTAAATATTACATTTCCACATTTCTTACATACATATCCTGTATCCCACTTTAATTCAGACAGATAAGATTTACATATGTCATCACTTGAAAATCGTTCAGTAAATTCTAAAATGCTTTCGCCTTCAAATATTTTCATAAATCATTAATTTTTATGCAAATAAAAGTGTTTTTAAGTTAACACCCCTAAATATTTTTACTCTAATAGCTTTAGGCATCCATGCATTGTATTCTACTTGTATGGCATCTATAGTTTTGGTACTACTGCAAATATAGTGGGTAATTTGTAACTTTGAATATGGATTTTACAAAAGATTTTTCAATTTAGTATTAGATTTTGGTAATGAATGGGTAATAAAGTGAGTTGAAGCGGATTATAATAATTGTCATATTTATCTTTACAATAGTTTGTTAAATATTTATAAACTACTAATAAACAACATATTGCACTTATTGTAAATAATTGTATATATTACTGATAATCAGACCTAACAGAGCCTGTTCCAATATTTTCGGAGTTTTAAAAACCTGTTAGGTCTCAAGATTTAACGGACTATTGAATTGTAAAACCATGATTAATTAGTGCAGGTCCGAAAACTCTGTCTTTGACCTGTCTGCCAAGGCATGCAAGGCAGGTAAGAAAATGCCAAAGACAAAGCCTGTCTGACGAATAGACAGACGTAACGCAGCATTTGGCGTTTTCTTGCAAAGACTAATTAAATGACTTAACTAACAATTTCATATTGTTTATTTAATACTTTTACATTAAAGGGCATATACTGGAAATTAATTAGTTTAGTTTCATCTTCTCGCTCTTTGTTATGTTTTTTAATTACTGAATATGAATTTTTATTTGACGCAATTTCACGATAAAGCTTATGGATTTTAGGTTTATTTACTTTTAGATCAGTTATTACTCCGTTAACTTGAACCCCTATTGTTCTTAAACTCTCACCAACAGCATTTCCATGAAAATGAAAATATGCTTTTTCTATCTCTGCTCTCGTATATTCTTGATAATAACCTTCATGGATTAAAAAATCTTGCAATTTTTGTTCTTTATTCCAAAGTGTCATTTGTTTAATCATATAAAACAGGGTTACCTTAGCAATTTCATCTTCAAGGTAGCTGCCTCCAACATCGGAGTGAACACCCGGGAACCAAACTTCATGCGTAATACCCTTTTTATAATTCATTAGCGATGGGATAAATGGATTACGTGTTTCATCGATAGCAACTAAGTGAACAGCCTTTTTTATGTTTCCAGCAATATTATCATCTGTAAATAAATCATTTTTTTTAACGCCAATAAAACGCAATACAATATTAACAAAGCCTAGGGCACTAACAGTATCCCAAACCCCTAAAAATTCAATATCAACATTATGCTCTCCTGATTTCTCAATCTCAATATCTGAAATAACCTGTTCAACAACTTTCGATTCTTTATTCTCTTTTGGTTTAAGTGTTATTTCAATACTTTTAGGAATACCTTCATCTTTTATTTTACTTGCCAAAAGCCGAGCGGCTGCAGAACCTCTACTAAACCCAAAAATGTAAATCACGTCTCCTTTTTGCCAATCTTGCACAAATCGGGCATAAGCCCTCTCTACAATGCTACCAATAGCCTTTCCATTCGCACCTTTCCATCTTGAGCTTATCCAACCATTATCATTATCATTCCCAACACCCCTATGGTAGCGAACAATTTGCTTTTTGCTGTCATTTATAAAAATCCGACTCATGTGTACAATATTTGTTACCAAACCATCGGCTCCAATACCTGTTTCATCATTCCATGTACCATCAAGCAAAATAATATGTTTACGTTCGATTGGCGTGGCATTAAAATCTTTAATGTATGTTCTTTTGTATTCTATTTTTGACATGGCTTGTTGTTTTTAAATTTCTATTAATAATCCAGATAACATTTATTATTCTTAAAATTCCTAATATTCGCAAGGCCTTTCCCGATTTTTCGGGGTCATCGGATGAGTTTGTTGATTAACCGTAATATAGACTTTGATTTGTTTCACCTTAATTTTATTACTCATCCGATGACTATCAATGCTTTAATAAGCGAGCTGCGGATTTAAAGGAATTAGAAAACAGTTGTATCAAACAGAAACTTTTCTGGATTCTTTGTACAAATATTTTCTATTAAATCCTGATCTTTACAGTTTTCTGCATTCTTTAAATAATGATTATATGAATCTGTTTCTAAAAGATTCATAATAAAATCGGAACCAAAAAGTAAGCGTTGCGAACATATTTCTGTTTTATTATTTTCCTTTAACCAATCAATCAATACTTCGTAATATTTTTTTTCATGTGCAAGTGATGAAATATCGGAATAAACATTTGGATACAAATTCATCTGTTCAATAAGCTTTTTTCTCCATTCGATTTTGTTTTTTCTTTGCACGCCAAAATGAGCATAATTTAATTTCAGCTTTTTATATTTTTCATTACTAAGTATTATATTCCAATTATTGCCTGGTGCAGTAAAATTTACAAAATCTTCTTTACTTGCTGTAATAAACCCTGTATCAGAACAATGTGTTGTAACAGGAAGTTTTTTCTCGATACACAAATCAAATAATTTTTTGCTTTCATCAGTATCCGGATTAAAACCTAAAGGAGGGTAAACTTTTACACCGAAAAACATGTCTGGAAGATTAATATTTTTTTCCTTTTCATCAATAAGTCTTCCATCAAACTCAATAAACGCCTTAATACTATCTTTAAATGCCCTTTCAATCCTTGCTTCCTTTGTGTCCTTTTCATATTTTTTAAAATACTGGACGAACAAAGCTTTAACATCACCTTTTTTATAATGCTCGGGATTAACACCCAAAAATGGAAGAATTACCATTGGCTTACTATTAGAATCTGATACCTCTATTTTTTTAAATTTTCCGTTAGTATCCTTTTCCAATGTATATTTATAGTAGTTCTTGATAGCATTAAAAAGGTCAATAGTCTGCTTTGATATTGGTTTACCGGGCATTTGAGTGTAAAAACCTTTAGTGTTTCGTTTTGAGCTTTTTTGACCAAAATCCATCATTAAAGGACAGATAACCAATTTATCATATTCTTTTTCACCAATACAAATTTTATTGTTTTTAATAATTTCAGGTTCTTGTTTTAAAAAATATTCAATAATTAAAAAATGGTCTTCGATAGGGTATTCAAAAACCGCCAAGGTATTTAGGAAAAATTCTTTCAATTTTAACAGCGACTTTACCTTCTTAATAATTTTAGGAATTTTCCTAATTTTAACTTTTCCATTTTTGGGAATTTTACCTGTAAATCTTTCAATAAATGCCGAAAGGTTCGCATGGCTTAAATCATAAGCATGATAATGAATGTCGTAAAATATTTTTTTAGTTTCCATAATATTAGCTTTTATTATATTCCTCATATATTTTCTTTATCTCTTTTACGGTTCTGTTTTGTTGCTCTTCTTCTAAAAATATTCGGAGCAGTGCTTTCACTTCCGGTTTCTCTAAACTTTTTCCATGAACTGCGGTTACCATTAGTGGTTTAAACTTATCAGCTTCATAATCTGTAATATAACAGAAGTTTTTATGAATAAGATATTGGTTTTCTGATTTAACCACCCAATCGTTAAAGCGTCCCATAATGGTCCATGTTAGAACATCAAGGGTGCTACGCCATATTAAACCACCCAATGATTTATTCTTCCATTTTTTATTATAATCATCAATAATTGGCAAATAAATCGGATTTTGTTCATCTGGGGGTGTATTAATAATATCGGTAAGTTCTTTTTCGTTTGGTGTCATTAATTTCATTCCCGGACGACTTAGGAATAATTGTGCCGAATGTTGGGCAATTAGGCAAGCTAAAGCAGCATAAAGCTGACCTGATTTTGTTGCTGTTTTGCGTAATGCTTTCAAAAATGTAGGAATATAGGCGGCTGACTTGAGATAATCTACCCCATTTGCAGATGACACTAAAGCGATTCTACCTACCCGTATCTTAATATTTATATTGAGGTTTGCTAAATACTGTGCTAATAAACCTCCCTGGCTGGTGGCTATAATATCAACATTTTGTGTAAATATTACACTGCCAAGCATATTATGAAGTTTTTTAATATTTATTATAGCATCGGCAAAAAGAGTGGGATGGTCATAGGCGATAATTTGTTCGTAAATACCACCATATTCAGTGTGCCTTTTTTGCAACCATTCACTATCAATTAAATGTCCAAACGATTTTTCTGTAGTACCAAAAGTACCATGAATAAGAAACAGTGTTTTTGCATCTGCATTTATTTTGTGATAGTCTATCTCAAAAAACTCATTTTCATCAGGTACAAACAATAATAAATCCCTTTCTTTTTCAAGAGTGGTGTTGAATTTATTATTTAGTTTTTCTATGGCTTCCTTAATTACTCCTTTACTATCCTCACTCTTACCCCGCTTAAAGGTCAGTATTTTAATGACAAAATTTTCATCATTTTTCTTTTCTAAAACACGTACTGTTTCATTTTCTTCATCCTCTTTTATTTCAAAAGTTGGAAGTATCGGGAAAATGTAAGTTAACCTATCGCGCTTATTCGTATTATATTCATCTTTTCCTTTTTTACCGGTTGCTTCTGATTGAATATACCTAATATTAAAATCATCATTTTTTTCTTCTTCACTAAACTGGTAAAAAACCAATGCCCCATCATCTTGTTCAAGCATAAGCGTTAACCTTAATTCCGGAAGGTCTTCAAATTTGAAATTATTCCGGTCGTAATTCTCCGGAAGGTTGAATTGTATATTGTTAAAGTTGATAAACCTCTCTACAATATTATCGGGCTCTAATTCGGGGTGTAAAAGCGTAATTAATTCTTGCTCTTTTCTTGTTGCTTTTCCAAAAACATCATCGTTTTTAATTCGTGAAAACTCCAACTCACCCGACCAGTCAATTTCAGAATCATTAGCATTGCCTAATGTACCCCATAAGCCGGATACAAAAGGAGTTTTACCATCTTTATCACTAATTTTTTTTATATAAACTTCTTCTAAATCATTTGAAGTTGTTTCTTCGCCCAAACAAACAAAGTGTTTTTCTTCACCTGCAAGCATAAAGGCTTGTTTATTAAGTTCTATTTTTCTCATTTTTTTATGGGTTTAATGATTATTAATCTTTTTGTTTAAAACCTCTGGGAAACACCCAGAGGTTTTAGTGGTAGTATATATCCGAAAGACCTAACAGGTTTTTATTGGTTAACAACGTGTTATACCATTTTTCAATTCACTTAATTAAATGAAACCTGTTAGGTCTAACTATTTAAATGCAAAGTGTTTGTTTAGTTGACAGAAAACAAAAAGCTACTTAACTGTAAATTATCAAAATCGCAAAGCACCTCACATACTTCAATAATTAATTATTACTACAAATCACATCAACAACATTTAAGAATTTTTTAATTACCTGACCTACTTTACCCGGAATTAAGGTTGCAATATGCAGAAATGGTTTAATAATGAGATAAATGCTGCAAATTTCTTTGAAAAGCTCTTTTGTTTCTTTATCCGTTGCCTTTTTGTCGCAGATATTATCCAATAGTTTAATAATCTTATCAATGATCTCATCAACTTTTTTGGGAGTGAAAATTTTAACGGCTTTTAAAACAGGGATAATAACTGGTTTTAAATCGCATAACTTTTTAAGTAATTCATCATTTGAATAACTAATGTTTTTGTCAAATGACACATCAATTGGCAAAGCCAATTTCTCTAACTCATCTCTTGTTTTAATCATAACAATAATTTTTAACCTGTATTATGCATAAAAACAAATAAATAATATACATATTACTACATGTCAGTAGTTTGAGCGTTTTTTTACTAAAAATTATTTTCACTCATTTTTACCAAAAGTGCTTCAATTTCTGGGCATCTGCTACGTTCCAAAAGCTTTACAGTAGGCAACTACAGCGGCGGCTTTCGACGCCTTGCATCTGACCCAAACTTGACGCATGCATAATACAGGTTAAGGTTTATAAAAAATATTAATTCTTTTTTAATCTAAGCAAACATGTGCACACTTAATCTTTGACGCATCTAACAGAATAACCCGCCGATTTATAAGTATTGCTGAAAATAATAACTGCACTACCGGAATAAAACCACATATGTTTTGCAAATAGAGTATTAGTGTTTTCATCACTACTCCAGAAATGGACTTCACTTCCATCATCGAAGAATGTACCATCGGCGTAACTGCGTGAACCTCCCGGGTTAGCATTAAAACCATAAATATCACTTCCATTTAGATTATAAATCCACCCACTTGTAGATTTCAATGCGGTAGCCACTTCAGAATTACCATCATTCTTAATAAAGTTTTCTAATTCTTCCCATTCATCTTCGCTGGGTAGATGCCAACCATCGGGGCAAACCCCTTGTATACCGCTTGGGTTTGTAATACTGCCACTAGTTTTATTCATAGCAGCTGCCCAGGTATAAAGAGCCCCATACCCACTAGTCGCAACGCAATAGGCATCGCTAGTATTGTTATCGCTCAGATTACCCCATGCAGTATTATCTGTTACTAATGGAATTTGTATATCATTGGGGTAATGAGTTGTATTTAGGTTTTCAGCCATCCACGCCTGTCTGCCTATTCCTACCCAAGTGTAACTGTTACCGTCAACATCTGCGAGGGTACCGATTTCTCCAGTTATATCTAAAAAAGTAGTAAAGCTCATCTCACTACCATAGGCAGTTCCTGCATTATTAGTTGCGTAAGCCTTAACATAATAGGTTGTCCCTTGAATTAAATCAGTAATGTTAGTACTAAAACCACCTTCGCCACCACTTTCTGTTGTATAACTGTTAGAAATAGTGGGGTTTTCTGTTGTACTCCAGCAAACACCCCTGACCGTTACTGTTGCTCCTCCCTCCGAAGTAACATTTCCGAAAATTGTTGCTGTATTATATGAAATAGAGTAAACTCTTGTTGTTGTTACTGTTGGTAAAATGTTTTGCGTTGTAAAATTTAGATTTTCACCATAAGCAGTACCTTCGCTGTTTGTTGCATAAGCACGTACATAATAGTTTGTACTATTGGTTAATTCAGTAAGATAACTGTAATAGCTACCTATTCCTGAGCCATTTTCTGTATGACTATCGGTTATTGTCGGGTTTTCTGTTGTACTCCAACAAACTCCCCGTGCTGTTACTGTTGCAGCACCCTCAAAAGTAATATTTCCGCCACTTGTAGCTGTATTGTTCGCAATTGAGCTTACCTCTGTTGTTGTTAATATGGGTAAGTTGGTTAGGCTTGTAAAACTCTTCTCTTCACCATAAGCCGTACCTGTACTATTGGTAGCATAAGCTCGCACATAATAGATTGTACTGTGTGCTAAACCACTAATTGCACTACTAAAACTACCTGTTCCTGTTCCATCTGTTGTATGGGTACCAGTTATTGTTGGGTTTGGTGATGTGCTATAACAAACACCTCTGGCAGTTATACTTGCACCTCCATCGTTGGTTATATTCCCTCCGCTAATGGCAGAATTATCTGTAATAGATGATGCTTCTGTAGTTGTTAAAGTTGGCAATACTGTTTGAGTGGTTAAGTCTCGTTGGTTACCATACCCTGTACCTACTGCTTTAGCCGATTTTGTATATGAGGTTTTACTGTTGCTATTTGTGGCATAAGCTCTTACATAATATATTTTACCCGGTGATAATCCGGTAATTGAACTGGTAAAATTTCCTGTTCCTGTTCCGTTAGTAGTATGTTCATCTGTTATTGTTGGGTTTTCATATTCACTCCAACATACTCCCCGTGCTGTAACTGTTGCACCACCATCAGCAGAAATATTTCCGCCACTAATGGCAGAGTTATCTGTAATAGCTGTTATTACATTTGTAGTAACTGTTGGCACATCAATACTTGCTATAGTAGTAAACTCAACAGAGTTTCCATACCCGGTTCCGGCTGCAAGTGTAACAGACTTTGTTTTCGGTTTTAACAATACCGCTTTTCTTTCGTTTTTTAATAATTGATTATTATTACCTGTTGTAATTTTTGTATATGCTGTTTTTCCGTTACCATTTGTTGCATAAGCACGTACATAATACTTTGTACTTGCCACTAACCCGATAATATTACTTGTGAAACTACCTGTACCTACACCATCACTTGTACGGCTATCAGTAATTGTTGGCTCTTCATTTATACTCCAACAAACACCTCTTTCGGTTATTGTTGCCCCGCCATTAGTGGTAATGTTCCCACCACAAATAGCACTTACATCTGTAATATCAGATATTGTGTTTGTAGTTAAATCTGGCACATTAATGTCAGATAAAGTTGTAAAACTAACTTCGGCACTATAGCCTGTACCGTGGCTATTTGTAGCATAAGCCCTAATATAATATTTTGTTTCAGCATCCAAACTCGATAATGTAGATGTAAACTCTCCCATTGTATTTATACTACCATAATTTACTATGGTATTTGTAATGTCAGGTGCCGGGGTTAAACTCCAACAGTGCCCATAAGCAGTAATTTCAGCATTGCCTGTGCCTGTAATATTTCCAATAATTGATGCTTCTCCCGATGTTATATTTGTTGGTGTTTGGGTTGTTAATGTAGGCTTACCTGTTTCAATAAATGTTAAATTTATATCACCCTGTGCAATTTCTCCGCTATTAACAATTACACTTTTTGTATTAGGTTCATATTCGCCCTCTTTTGATGCTTCAACAGTATAAGTTTCAGGTTCAATTTCACTAAAACTATATTTACCGTCGGTACCGGTAGTAAAATTATGAATCACATTACTTCCAAGTTTTAGTTTAATAGCTACACTTGCAATTGGGTTACCTGTTTCCGAATCTTTTACAACTCCGTCTATACCTCCCGAAGTAGGAAGCAATAAAATACTTACCGGTGCTGTTTGACCATCCTTAACCGACACATTGGCACTATTTTCAGTATATCCATTTGCGGTAACCTTAAGTGTGTATGCAGCAGGTTCAATTTCATTAAAAACAAATTCACCTTTACTGTCGGTAGTTGCATTGCCTTTTGCAGTACCATCTAATTGTAAAACAACCGCAGCATTGTCAATTGCTACTTTTGTAACTTCATTTTCTACTGTTCCCGAAATATTCCCTTTAGGGTCGGGCTTGTTGCAATTTATACCAATACTAATTAATACAATTGCTATTACAAAATATATTATACGTTTCATAATTATTTATTTAAGTTAATTTTTAAGGCTAATAAGTAATATTCTGTACCAATAATTGGTTGAATATTAATACGTTTTTGTAATTCGGAATAACGTTTTACCTTTTTATTTGCCGATGCATCTATTAAACTATACAGATAAATTACACCTGCACCAACAGCAAAACCATATCGGGCAGAGCCCCACATGTCACGTTTATCTAAATAAAAATCACGTTGGCTCATTGATTCGGTAGCATATGCTTGATCGTGATTGTAATTATATAATACCTGCGAGCTAATTACTCCGGCTATCATTGCTGTGCCTGTTAATAGTAGAAAAGTTCCTTTTTTCTTCTCTTTATTGCTATACCTTCCTTTATAAAGCTGACCTAAACCCGGATAAAGAGCAGACCGCCATACAGGGTCGAATCCCCAAGGTTCATAAATTGGTTTATTAGCATAAGCTTTATTTTTAGCAACACGTACTAAAACCCAACAGTTATTCAGACTTTTACCACCACTGATTTTTGTAATATAATAGTCTGATGCCTCTTGTAAACTAGGTAAAACAACCTCACGCCCGTTAATTGTAACCTTGGTATTAAAACTAAAAGAGATATCAGTATTGAAATTACCGTTATGTTCAGTCTCCTTACCTTTAAGCTCCGATTGCCCGGTAATGATATAGTTCATACCTTTTTTATTAGATATTTTTTGCAATACATCTTGTACAGCCTTTTTCTTTGCCTCATAAAGCGATTCATCTTCACCAATTCCAATATAATAATCAAAATAATTACTTTGAGGCAGGCCTCCTTCTTTTAACCAGTAAGGCTCTTGGGCATTAACAAAAGATATAAGCAGAATAAAAATTAACAATAATGAATACTTATACTGTATTTTTTTCATACCATTAAATTTAAATAAAAAGCAAGCCCCTATGCCAGTTTAACTTCATTACAATAATAAGGTGTAAGGAAAAACACAGGAGCTTGCTAAAAAAATTGTAAATTTTCGCATGAATATTGTAATAAGTTAAACTTGAGCTAAATTGCAACAAAGTTATAGGCAAGTCAATGACATGAATATGTCATTTATGTTATTGTTAAATGCAACTATTATTATTTATATATACCTGATTAACTAATACTTATATACCAATTTGGATATTTATTTTTAATAAAAAAAATGTTTTTTTTAGTGAGGGTGTGTTTTTTCTGTCAGCTTATTTTAAAAAAACAAACCAATTGATAATTGGAAGTTTTTATACCACACGATACAATCGTGCGGCAGCGATTAAGAGTTTTAAAAAAAGACTAAAATTTCAAGGCTGTTATTCTATTATCTAATAACATTTTGTATTTATCTTTTAGTTCAATGCTTAAAAAAGATATTTCAATTGTTTTAAACCACTGAGTAATTGAAGCTTTTAACTCATTTTGAATATTACTAATAACCTTTGTACTTAAATTTAGTCTTTTAGTACCGAGATAGTCAATTATAATTTCATGGTTCAGTTTTTTCTTTTTGCCCTTTATACTTAAAGCCGATTCCTCAATATCACCTCTTAATACAATACTTGTGTTAACAAAGTCGTAAGCAGGTGCTAACTCTGTTTTGCCATTTTGGGTTATTAACGAGTAATTTTTCAGATGCATATCTTCATTCCCTGTAATAAAATTAAACAGGAAGCGTTTAAAAAAACGCATTTTTTCAATCATAGGAAATGTCGTGTATTCATCAATAAGATTTACCAGTTTCTCTATTGAATAGTTATACTTCGTATCTCTGTTTTTACCGGCTAATTGGCCAAAATCCTCCAAAGGGAGTTTGCTGTTTCGTCCTATGCGGTCAAACCTTTTTATATAATACGACAGTGAATTGTCTGCCGAATATACCATACCATGCAATGGAACAGTTATGCCACAAATTGCAGCCAGTTTCATGGTCAAATCTTCGTTTTCGGGCAATTGCGAAAAAAAATGATGCTGTGGTTTAATTATAAATGTTCCTTTTATATCAACAATTTCAAACTTTGAAGACTTAATATTTAGCGTAGCGCTCAATTTAGGCTGAACACCCTGAACAGACATTTTTACGGCTCGTAATGCTGCTTCTTGTCTTTGCTGCTCGGCTGTATATTCAATATCATTTAATTGGTTAAGGTTTCTTGAAAGGCTTTTCAAACCTTGTGCTGAATATTTATTATCAGTTTCATTATAAGTAATTGGGCATCGGTTCATAATTGTTCCTCCACCGTTACAGCTCCTACCAGGTCGCCACCGGTAGCTATTAATTGACTAAAATAGTCTGTTCTATCAATCTTTTTTATTCGCAATAAACCATCAAGCTGAATACCCTCAGGTAATAAGCCATCAAAAAACGGTGGAAATGTATCAAACCAGAACACTTTTAACTCCACAGGCATGGTTAAAGAAACAGGAACTCCACTATACTTTTCATCGTACGTAAAAGTATATTTCTTGTTTTTAATATTCTCTGTAAGATAACCTGAAAATTCCCAGTTCATAAATACTTTAGCTGTTCTCATTTTCTGTATTATAATTATTCATTAACGGGCTTTGTAAAACAATTTTAATATTAAGTACAGCAAATATCTTTATAATAGAATCTAACTGAACAGTTTTTTTTCCTTTTTCAATATCAAAAACAACTGTTTTTCCAATGCCGGCAATATCGGCCAAAGCTTTTTGGCTTAACCCTGCCTTTTTACGGTGGTATTTAATTACATTGCTAAATTTTTTAAAATCATTCATTACTTACCGTTTTAACAGTAAATATAGTATATTTCATTACAAAAACCAAAATATTTTGTTTAAAATATAGTCATTTTACTGCCTTAACAGTAATTTACAGATTAAATTCTGAGTAGAGCTCGAGGGCTTCGACAATGTTATGTTTTAATTCAAACCATTTTCGATCGCAAAGCTTACAAGCTCGGCAATGCTATGTATATTAAGCTTTTTAAATATATTTCGTTTGTGGTTATTTATTGTGTCATAGCTTCGGTTTTTATGATAGGCTATTTCCCTTGTAGTCATTCCATTAGATAATAGTTTTATAATTTCTCTTTCACTATTTGTGATTATACTAAAATCAAATCTATGACTATTACCAGATTCGTTCATAGCAAACTTAACAGCAATTAAAAGTTGATTTTCAGTATATGGTTTGGTTATAAAGGTTATTGGCTTTGATTCAAAAGCTTTTGTAAGTGTTTTATCATCTGAATAAGCTGAGACATAAACGACAGGAATCTTAACTTTTTTTGATAAGTTTTCAATTATATCAATACCGGTTTTTTCTCCTTTCAGGTATATATCACATATTATTAAATCGGGTAAAGAATTTTTTAGAAATACCATTGCATCATCATAATTAGTAACAATTTGAATATTTCCATATCCGTATTTCTCTAAAATCGTTTTGATATCTTTCGCTATGATAATTTCGTCTTCGATAATCAGGATTTCCATATTCTCAATAAGTTTTAACTGACTAAGTATTTAAAATTATTCTCACACTATTCCGGTTATTGCTATTTATGTTAATAGTTCCATTGAACTGTTTTACAAGCGAACTTACTAGCTCAAGTCCGAAATTACTGTTTTTTTCAAATAAAAACCCTGGAGGAAAACCTTTCCCATTATCGGCAACTTCCAATTGTAATTTGTTTTCAAAACTCATTGATGCTTTCACAATTAGCTTTTTTGTATTAGTACTTGTAAATCCATGTTTGATTGAATTGGTAATTAACTCGTTAAGAATTAGACCAACAGAAACCGATGTCTCAAGGGACAGATAAAATGCATCTACTTTAATCTAGAATTTATCTTTATCAGTTAATGTTAATATTGAGCTTTTTAAATAATCTGTTAGTTCACTAATGTATTTGCACATATCAACTTTCATATCATTCCCGTCTTTATAGAGCACTTGGTGGAGTAGAGCCATTGATATAATCCGGTTTTTGCTCTCTTCTAAAGCTTTTATTGCAGTGGGGTCTTTTAAACTGGATAATTGGAGGTTGAGTAAGCTTGACACCAGTTGAAGATTGTTTTTTACCCTATGGTTTAATTCTTTTAATAGAGATTTATTAAAATCATCTTTGCCTTTTAGTTCAATAATTTTTTGATCCAAGTCTTTTTGGTTTTGCTCAATTTTCTTTTGAAAGTTTTCAGTATCGAATTTAAAAAGACCAACTAACATAGCTACAAAGATACCTGAAGTAAATATACAAGGATAGTAATGAACGGTTTCCAGTATTTCATATTTCGAGGAATAAAGTACAGTATTTATCAGGTATTTAGAAATACTGAATAAAATGGTAATATATATAGCAAAAAAAATCAGGTTGCGCTTTTTATCAATTACGTAAAAGCCTAGAATTAAAAATATAAAATTATAATACTCAGTGCCTATATCGCCAAAAAACATAGGAAAAACCATAGCATAAAAGGGTAATATATAGAGTATTATAATTTTACTTATATTCCTTTTTTGATAATAATTAAAAGCAAAACTTAATATAATTAAAACGATAATAAATAAATCAAGGCCTACAAGTATTGGAAACTTTAAAATGATATTCACTATGCAAAAAAACATAATAACTGTTGTACAAAGAATAAGAAAAAGATTTACTACTCTAATTCTTTTCTTATCATAATCTGACACTTTACCATTAATACCATTATTTACAATAAACTGGTATGCTTGTTTTATAATCATGCTATTAGTAATTTAGTCTAAACAATTCTCAACTGCAAAGTTTACAAGCTCTGCTATACTATGTAAATTAAGTTTTTTAAATAATAAAATACCTCGGGGCAGAGCTCCGAGGTATCAAAAGAAAAAATATATTTATTTTCTACGTAAGTTGGGTTGCGGAATTAATATTTTATTTCAAATATTTTGCAAAAAATCCTACCATGTATTTATAAAGCTCCAGTTGGTTTTCTTCATGATGAAAGCCATGCCCTTCATTATATTTTACCATATACGGAACATCTTTCCCGTTTTCACGCATAGTTGTAACTACCTGATCTGATTCATCAATATTTACGCGCGGGTCGTTTGCTCCCTGAATAATAAATAATGGTTTAGTAATTTTATCGGCATGTAATGCAGGAGAAACTTCTTCCATTATCTTTTTTTCTTCTTCATTTTCAGGGTCGTACCATTGTGCATAAAACTGTGCCATAAATGGTTTCCAATATTCAGGAAATGAGTTAACAAATGTGAATAAATTTGAAACTCCCACATAGTCAATACCACACACATACATATCAGGTGTTTTTATTAAACTGCCTAAGGTTGCTAAACCTCCATAGCTGGCTCCGTAAATGGCAACTTTGCTCTCATCTGCCCAACCTTGTTCAATGGCATATTTAACACCATCTTCAAGGTCGTCTAACATTTTTCTGCCTATTTGCTTACTTCCAGCCAAATAAAACTCTTTTCCATAACCACCCGAGCCTCTGTAATTAACTTGCAAAGTAGCATATCCTCTACTTGCAAACAATTGTGTTTCAGGATTAAAACCCCATGAATCGCGCACACCGTAAGGACCGCCATGTGGATTTACCACCATTGGAACTTTTTGTCCTTTTATAGCTGTAGCAGGTAGGGTAATGTAACCGTAAACAGTATATCCATCTCTACTTTTAAACTTAATAGATCTCATTTCTGCCATATCTTCTTCTTTTAGTTGGGGCATTAAATCAATCATTAACTTAAACTCATCTTTTGCAACATTGTAAGTATAGTATTTTCCATACAACTTGTCGCTGGTAACATATAACAGGTACTTGTCTTCGTCATCGGTTTCGTTAGTAATATAAAAATCTTTGTCTCCAAATTGTTCCTCAAATTTTGCATGAAGCTTTTTGTAGTATTCGCTAACAGGCTGCAAATGATATTTTTCTCCGTTATAGCTAAAATAATCAATTTCCCAATTACGCTTTCGTGAACGTGACATTTTGCTTACATCAAAAGTGGTATTTTCATATACTACTTCTGTAAGTTTTTTGCTTTCAAGGTCATATTTTGCTATTACAGTTTTGTCTCTGCCTAAGTTTGTAGATACATATACCTCGTGGGGGTTATTGCCTGCATAATTGAATCCAATAATACTAAATGATCCTTTCCAATCGTAATGCTCTATTACTTCAAATTCTTTGTTGGTATCTAAACGGTACATTTGATCCATTTCGGTTCCGTTTACCTGACGGGTAAAACCCCGAAGGTTTCCGTCTTTGTCAAAATCGTACCCCATAATTGGGCTGGCAGCATCGGTATTTTCATAAAGCTTTTCCATTTCACCTGTACCCACATGTATTTTATAAGGTTCAAATACCTGAGGGTTATCTTTGTTCATTGATATAATCATATAGTCGGGTTGTTCTTTTAAGCTGTTAAGTATATTCACTTTAACATCATCAAAAGGGGTTAACGCTTTTGGGTTTTTGCCGACAATATCAATGGCAAAAAGTTGATAATTTTCATTACCTCCTTTATCTTTTACATAAATTAAGCGGTTGTCGTTAACCCAGCCATAGCCTCTTATTAATTCTTCACCTTCTTCAATAATTTTTGTTACCTTCTCTGTTTCAGTATTTTTTACATAAACATGCCGTTTGCCGTTTTCATCTTTTTCTCTAAAGGAAATGTATTGCCCTTTTGGAGAAAACTGGAAACTACTTTTTTGTGGTTTGGCAAAGTAGGATTTTACCGAATATTTAAAATCTCCTTTATCAAAAGCTGCCAATTCAGCTAACTCTTTTTCACTTGAAGGCAATTTGGTGTTGCCGGGTAATTTCTTCTCTATTTCTTGAGCATTCATAGTTGATGTGCATAGTAGGGATAAAGCTAACAGGCTTATTCCCAGTTTAAATTTTAGTTTCATTTTAAAAGGTTTTAGTTTTTGAAATAATATGTTGTTTTTTTATACAATTTTGACGCTTTTATATAAGTTAGGTTACAAAATACTTTTTCTCACAATTTTAAAAAAAATAAAGCTACAACATTTTTTTTTAATACTTGTTTGAAATAACCTGTATTAGTAGCGCAAATTGGATATAAAAATATTAAATTTACATTTTATAATTTAAAAAATAACAACTATGAAAAAGTATATATCTTTAGTTTTAGTGCTACTTGTGGTTATATTTTCTCAAACTTTGGTAGCTGGGGAAAAAGGTAAAAAAGATAAAAAAAAGAAAGAGTACAAGTTTACCAATAAAATTGAAATACCCACAACTCCAGTTAAAAATCAAGCAAGAACAGGTACATGTTGGAGCTATGCAACAACTTCATTTATTGAAACTGAAGTTATGCGAAAGCAAAAAGGCGAGTATGACCTTTCGGAGATGTTTTTTGTAAGATATGCATATCCAAAAAAGGCAATAAAATTTGTGCGATATCAAGGTTTAGCCAATTTCAGTGAAGGTGGTCAGGCTCATGATGTTTTTAATGTGATTAAGGAGTATGGTATAGTACCCGAAGATGCTTATACAGGTCTTAACTATGGTTACGATTACCACCACCATGGTGAGTTGACTGGTATTATGGCAGAGATTTTAGATAATAGCCTTGAAAATAAAGCCGGCTTTACCGGCAAATGTCTTGAGGTTATTAATGCAACTCTGGATATTTATCTTGGCAAAGTGCCCCAAAAGTTTATTTATAACGGAACTGAATATACTCCAAAAACGTTTGCTGCTGAATTGGGTATTAATGCCGATGACTACATAGAGCTTACATCATATAGCATTTATCCGTTTTACCAAAAAGTTGACTTGGAAGTGCCCGATAATTGGTCGCACGACCTTTATTATAACGTTCCTGTTAAAGAGCTTATGGCTATTATTAATAATGCTTTTGAAAATGGTTACTCGGTTAACTGGGACGGTGATGTTAGTGAGCGTGGTTTTTCGCACCGTAACAGGGTGGCAATTATTCCGGAAAATAATCCTAAGAAGATGGACGAAAGCGAAAGGCTAAAGTGGGAATCGTTAAACAAAAAAGAGAGAGAAAAGATGCTTTATGATTTTAATGGTCCAAGAAAAGAGATGAAAATTGATCAGGTTAAGCGTCAAGAATCATTTGATATATTTAAAACAACCGACGACCATTTAATGCATTTAATAGGCACAGCCACCGACCAAAACGGCACATTATATTACATTACAAAAAACTCGTGGGGTGTTGATGGCAATGATATGGGGGGCAAGCTTTATATGAGCGAATCGTTTGTTAAGCTTAAAACTATTGCTATTCAGGTACATAAAGATGCCATTCCGGAAGATATAAGAACCAAATTAAATATTAAATAGTTTAGGTATTACCGCAAACAATGAACAGATGCAAAATTGGGCAAATAAATTATTTTCAATAAAAAACGAAAAGGAATTTAACGCCCTGTCAATTGAAGCTTTTCGGTATCAATACAATAACATACCTATATATGGTGAGTTTTGCAATAAATTAAACAAAATACCCAAACAGATAACACATTATAAACAGATTCCTTTTTTGCCAATTGAGTTTTTTAAGACTCACGATGTTTTTGCTGCAAATAATAAATTGGGTATAACTTTTACAAGTAGTGGTACTACGGGTATTCAAACCAGCAAACACCATGTTGCTGACACAGCACTATACGAGCAGAGTTTTATAAAAACATTTGAACATTTCTATGGCAATATAAAAGAGTATTGCGTTTTGGCTCTTTTGCCCTCGTACCTTGAGCGTAAAGGTTCGTCGTTAGTATATATGGTCAATAAACTTATTGAACTTAGCAATAATGCCGATAGCGGATTTTATATGCATAACTACAAACAATTGGCACAAAAGCTTACCAAACTAAATAAAACCGTTAAAAAAATACTTTTATTGGGGGTAACATACGCTTTGCTTGATATGGCAGAGCAGTATCCGCAAAAGCTAAACAATACCGTAATTATGGAAACAGGCGGAATGAAAGGCAAGCGCAAAGAGATGATACGCGAAGAGCTGCATGCAACCTTATGTAAGGCTTTTGGTGTTGCAAACATACACTCAGAAT
Source organism: uncultured Bacteroidales bacterium (assembly GCA_965370965.1). Taxonomy (GTDB): domain Bacteria; phylum Bacteroidota; class Bacteroidia; order Bacteroidales; family SZUA-534; genus GH45. Next base: position 6,028 of record CBDUWQ010000027.1, on the reverse strand, counting down.
ATGGCATGACTGAGCTGCTTTCGCAGGCATATTCAAAAGGAAAAGGGGTATTTAAAGCACCACCTTGGATGAAAATTATTATTCGTGATACATACGATCCATTTGCTTTTTTTGAAAATAACCGAAGCGGGGGCATCAATATTATTGACCTTGCAAATATAAATTCGTGCTGCTTTATTGAGACAAAAGACCTTGGTAAAACATTTACAGATAATACTTTTACAATTTTAGGACGCTTTGACAATAGCGATATTAGGGGTTGTAATTTATTGGTGGGGTAATGTACAAAGCTTGTTCCTTATTGTTGGGAAGGCGATTGGATGTACGACAAATTTCCTAAATCTAAACTGATTTTATTGTTATCTTTTTTAGTGTGAATTTTGTGTTTTAGTGATTTTGCAGCATTTTTTTCTATAGCCACAAAAGCTCAAAATCCCACAAAGAAGGAAATATATCGTACGCAAGGCAGAACCAAAATATTCCATTTCGTAAAATTTGACAGTTTTTGCACAAACACTAATTACAATAAAGGCTGTGTAGTAGGATATGCTAAAAGCAAAAAAGCACTTTTTCCATTATAATGAACCTCCTTAATATATAGTTCGGTAGTAAATATGCCGGCATTTATGGGGTGCAACACAACTTTGTTTGAGTATTCGGTAAATTTAAACTCGTGCCAGTTATTAAATATCTCGTTAATAAGTTGTGCCGATTCCGGTTTAAATATATCTTTAATACTAACATTAGTGTTTAATGATGCCGCTTTTATTCCAACCAAACCTGCCCACTTTTCATTTGTATATATGCGTTTACCATTTTGATAAATTACTATTCCCACCATTGAGTTTTCTGCAATAGCTTTAAATAGCTCGGCACTATCTTGTAATTCATTTAGGGTATTTCGGTATTCTGTAATATCCCTTATCATACCATACATTATTTTATCGCCCGATGGCGTTGTATAAAAATTGCTAAAACCCTTCACATACCTAATATCATTATTATCTAAGGCAAACCTGTAGGTAAGTGTAAAACTCTCTTGTGTTTTTAGCGCTTTTTTAATAATCTGCTCTACCGAGTGCCTATCATCAACATGTATAAAGTCCATAAATTGCTTAGGCTCTATGTTATGTGCTTTACCAGGAAGTTTAAATAGTTTTTTTAACCCTTCGTTTAGGTAATACTTTTTACTATTTAAATTATACTCCCATGTACCTAATAGGGTTGACGATTGCACCTCTGAAATTTTGTTTAGGGCAATTTCATGCTCCTTTAAAGGTGTAATATCCTGAAGGATACGAGTAATAATATTGGATTTACCGGTTTTGTTTATTGAACAAATTTCATTTACAAACTTTATTTTTCCGCTTTTAAGTTTTAAGCGGTATTGTATTTTATACGACTGGTTTTGCTGTATCGATTTGTCTATGGTTTTTGTTATGGTTTTTTTGTCATCGGTATGAATAAATGCATTAAAATCATCAATAAATTGAATTTGGGTTGCATCTTTTAGTTCAAGAATTTCTATCAGAGTGTCTGATATGCTAAATTTGTTAGTTTTTTTATTAAATTCAATAAACCCTATTTTAGCAATATTTTGTATTTCAATTAGTTGTTCTGTGGTTCTTTTTAGGGTTATCTCCTTTTTTATAAGTTCTGTAATATCAAGGCAAGTACCCCTTAGCTTTTCAATTCTGCCTATGCTGTTTACTATTGGTTTGTAATTTATTGATACATTTTTTGTTTCCGTATTTGATACTATTCTAACTACATCCTCGCCAACAGTTTTTTCTTTTAAACAGCGTTTATATGTTTGGGCAACTTTTCCTCTGTCATCTTTATGCAATAGTTCTGTAAATTGTGCAGCATTTATAAAGTAGGGTAGGTTATCGGTTCCTAAAATTTGTCTGTTTTCCAAATTATCAAAAAACATGTCTTTCTGAACATCATATTCCCAATAACCCAATTTTGCTATTTTTTGGGCTTCTTTCAACATATGAGTCGATTGGTCAACCTGTTTTTCAGCCTCCTTAAGCTTGGTTATATCAATTGAGATACCGAGAATCAGAGGATTCCCTACATTTGGTTTATGAAGAGTTTTAATAGTTTTAAACTGTCTTAATTCACCCATGGCATTGGCAAACTCATGTTCGCTTTCAAGCTTTTTTTCTTGCTTCAGTAATTTTTTATCTTCGCTATGGTATTGTTCGGCAAGCTTTTTCGACTGCTGTATCTCAAAATCTGTTTTGCCTATTGCATCTTCGGTAGAAATACCTGTAGCTTTTTCAATGGAATGGTTCCAATATAAGAACCTAAAATCGGGGGTTGTTTTTGCAAATAATGATACCGGCAGGTTATTCATTAAAGTCTCAAGAAAAAGCTTGTACTCTTCGCTTTGCTGCTGTGCCTTTTTTTCGGCTGAAATATCTTGCACCATAGCTATGGCCATATCCACTTCTCCTTTTGGGTTTTTTACAGGCGACACGGTAACTTTTGTCCAAATTACAGTTCCATCTTTTCGTATATACCGTTTAGTAACCAAAAACGAGTCTATTTCTCCTTTAAAAAGCTGTTTATACTGAAGCAAATTATTTTCATAGTCATTGGGGTGGGTAAAATCTTTTAACCCAAGTTGTAAAACTTTGAGCATGCTATAGCCAATAATTTCAGAAAACTGATTGTTGCAAAACAAAGGGTTAAAATTTTTATTTACTAAAACAATGGCCATGGGGGAGTAATCAAAAACCGATCTAAAAACAGCCTCGCTATTTTGTAGCTCCTTTTTAATTATTTCCGATGTGGTAACATCTTGTATAATTCCAACCGATTGTACTGGTTTCCCTTTATTATCGTAATTTGTATAACAACGTTGTACAATATGTTTGGTTGATTTATTTTTAAGTTTTAGCCTGTGTATAATGTCATATCCTGTTTTATTTTGTATGGCATCATTAAAAGCCAGTTCAACACTCTTTCTGTCATCATTATGCACATATTTAAGATAATTACTAAATGATGGTTTAATGGCAGCAGAGGTTTCGTTAATAATTTTAAATATTTGGTCCGTCCAAAAATGCTTTTTTGTTTTATGATTTTCAATCCAATAACCTAATTTAGCAATCTCTTGCGACTCTTTTAGTTGGCGTTTTTTTTCATTAAGTTCAGCTCTAATATTCTGTAAATTGGTTATATCTTGAAATGAAAATAAAATATTACCATTGGCTATTTTATTCAAATTTAGTTTATAGGCTTTTGCACCCGATGAAAAAATAAAATGCGCCTCAATTGATTTTTCTGTTAAATAAAACTGCTTAATGGGTTGGCTATTAAATCCATCAAGAAATTTAAAAATAGACTCTACATCCTCAGGTTTTAATAATGGTTCTATTCCTGCTATTTTATAAAATGCTTTATTTGCTTGTAAAATGTAAAAGCAACATGATTTATCATCCAATAAATCAGCTTTTATTAAGCCTTGCGGAATTGTTGATTCGTTAAACAGTACGTTAAACTCATTCATTAAAATATTTTTATCAGATATATCTTTGCTCATTATTAATTTCGGTGTTTTTGCACTATATAACATTTATGATTGCAAATAGTTTAGCGTATCCAAATAATAACGAATACCGATAATAACAATAATGTAAACAGCACTTCGCCAATTAATTTGCTGCGTATTTCTGTAAAATGTACTGAGCATACTATTGACAGAGGTATAGACAAAGGTATTATGAGTTCATATCCTAATGATGGGTAAAAAATAAAAAGCGCAACAATATAAATTAAAAAAAGAGAAAACAGGGAATAGTATTTACGTATGCTAATTTTTTTTATGCCAACAATCCTAATTCCGGAAAGTAATGAAATTAAAGTAACAAAAATCAGAAAGCCTACAGCAAATAATGAGTAAACAGAAAACGATAATGAGTAGGTAGGGGCAATAAGAATAGCCAATAATTTATTTAAAACCTCATCGTTTTTGCCGGATAGAAACAAAACTACCAAATAAAAAACAAATGGCGTGGCAATGCCAATAACCGATAAGAACCATTCGCGCAAATTAAAATTTCTTAAAATGACCATTGTAAGCCAAATAACAAAAATAAAAACATAAATATTTGGATAAAAAAGTGCCCCAAATCCTAAAAACAGACCGCTTTCGTAATATCTTTTAAAATGATTTTTTTTATCATCTGATAAAAACGATTTGTTAATAGCAAATAACAAAAACAAATTGCCAATTAGCATGGGGTGCAATATTTGATATGAGGAAAAAACTGATGAAAAGACCACCAAAAATACTGCAGGCAAATAGGTTCTATTATCAATAAAAATATACTTAAAATTTAGTCTGATAAGGATATACGATTCAATAATAACCAAGATAAGAGCAAAAATAATTGACGCTTTTTGGTGAAAACTTAATAGCCTCAAAACCCAATTAAAAACAAATGTTGTATTTCCCGTATCTGCACTTTGGATATCAATTGGTACATTAAACAATGCCGGTATCCACAAAACCACACTTAACAGCGGAATTAAAAACAATACGTACGGATGGTTATTTTTGAAAAATTTAAGTAGCATAATAATATAGTATATTTCTTAACAGGGACTAAATATCAAATCCGATATCGGTTCTAAAATTTTTATTGTTGAAATTAATTTTAGCAGCATTTTCATATGATTTTTTTAAAGCTTCTGCTTTATTGTTGCCATATGATGTTACGGCAATTACCCTGCCCCCGTTGGTAACTGTTTTATTGTTGGTATATTTTGTGCCGGCATGAAAAATCAGACTATCATTAATAGAATCCAATCCTGCAATCTCTTTTCCTTTTTCAAAACTGCCAGGGTATCCGCCCGAAACTAACATAACTGTTGCTGCAGTTTCATGTTTTATTTCAAAAGGCACCCAATTCAACTGTCTATCGGGCACTGCAACCAACAGTTCTAAAAAATCAGTTTCAATACGCGGAATAACCACCTCGGTTTCAGGGTCGCCCAAACGCACATTATACTCAATTACCATTGGCTCATTATTTACGCTAATTAGTCCGAAAAAAATAAAACCTTGATATTCAATTTCCTCTTTTTTTAAACCCTCAATTGTAGGCTCAATAATACGGGTTATTACTTTTTTGGTAAACTCGTTGTTTGCAAACGGAACGGGCGAAACTGCACCCATACCTCCGGTATTTAGGCCTGTATTGTTCTCTCCAATCCGCTTGTAATCTTTAGCTTCGGGCAGTAATTTATAATTATCGCCATCGGTTAAAACAAAGTACGACACCTCAATGCCATCCAAAAACTCCTCAATAACAACCTTTGCCGATGCCTGCCCAAACTGTCCTTCGAGCATTGTTTTTAATGCACTTTTTGCCTCTTGCAAATCGTTAATTATCAATACTCCTTTGCCGGCAGCCAAACCATCGGCTTTAAGTACGTATGGGGCTTTCATTTTATCTAAAAAGCTACAGGCCTCATTATAAGTGTTTAATGTAAAACTGCCATATGCAGCAGTTGGAATATTGTATTTGGCCATAAACTTTTTGGCAAACTCCTTGCTCCCTTCAAGTTCGGCTCCTTTTTTATCGGGACCAATTACCGGAATACGATTTAATTCGGCATCATTTTTAAAATAGTCGCGTATTCCTTTAACCAAAGGGTCTTCAGGTCCTACAACAACTAAATCAATTTTTAAATGCAGTACATTTTGCTTAACTGCTGTAAAATCGGTTGGCGAAATATCCAAATTTTTGCCAACCTCACTTGTACCGGCATTACCCGGAGCTATATATAATTTTGATAGTTTTGGGCTTTGGGCAATTTTCCATGCCAACGTATGTTCTCTGCCACCTGATCCAAGAATTAGTACATTCATATTTTTTTTGTAAAAATTTGTAGTAAAAATAATAATAATTTATAAACTATTGCTAAATAAAAAAGGAACTGTTTTTTTGACAGTTCCTTTAACCTGAATAATTCATGCGTTTAGTTTGATGTAGCTGTAAGGCATCGGAAA
>CBDUWQ010000026.1:0-29829 GCA_965370965.1 uncultured Bacteroidales bacterium | reverse complement strand
ATTTAATACCAAGACAGTTTATTTACGATGATATTAATGAAAAAATAATAGCTGCTTTTAAAGGCACTTCGCTTAATGAGAATGAAGTTGGACTTGATACTTTGATAGTTGAATATGCCGATTCAATAGGAAGAAAAATTTGGGATGCTCCTATACTCTTTAATGGTAATCTGATAAATATTATCAGGTCAAACGAAAAACTTATTGTTATTGCAAATTTTTCAGAACTAAAATATAACAATAAACAGATATTTCCGAAAAACAACGGAACTAATGCCCTTATGGGAATTATTGATAAAAATGGTTCGGTTTTAGATGTTAAAACATATTTAATGCCATATACCTATTACCTTACCCATGCAATTAAACTTAATAGCGAAACTATTAATTTATTAGGAATAAAAAGCAATAAAACCAGTATTCACAAGATTAAAAACAATACTGATATTAAACTGTTTTATATGTTGCTAAATAATATGGGTGGTGTTACATACAAGTACTAAATAAACAAATAGCAAAACTCAAATAACAACTTTAATATATTTTAACAATATTATTTTTATTGCTAAGGGTTTATTAAGAATTAACCACCAAAAACAGCAACCGCTATCCATGGTAACATTGTAAGTATATTTAAAACAACAGCTACTTTTGATAATCTTTTATTCTTTTTTATTACCAACGATATTATAGCCAACAACAACCCCAAAATGCTTAAAAAAGGAACAATAATTAGCAAACCTAAAATTATTGAAATAAATGCCAAACGTTGCGGCTCTTTATCTTTATTATTGCTATAGTCTTTTATCCATTGTATTAAACCAAATAAAAGGGTAGCTATTGCCGAACCAATAAAAACCTGATACTCAACCGGTATATTCATGTTTTTAACGTTAAAATTTTAGTGTAGTGTTTAAACTAAAATGGTATAAATAATAAAACTTTACTATTATAAAAATAATTTTGTTTCATATCTAATTTTTTAATGAAATTAGCAAATGTTATAATGTAATAATATATTTGCAAAACTTTATATAACAAATTGTCCAAAATGCTTAAAAACTACTTCAAAAAAAAATCAAAGTTTAGTATTGCCATCGATATTGTTATTGGTATAATGCTGTTACTCTTACTTATACCGGCAACCCGCAAAGATATGGCAGGATTAATGCTAAAACCTACTCTGTTTTTGCATCAGCCAAAGGTAAACTCAGTTAAACCTAAATTAAATAATGAAGTATATGCATGGCAATTAAAAGATATGTATGGTAAACATTTAACCTATAGCCAGTTTGCAAATAAAGTAGTGTTTATTAATTTGTGGGCAACTTGGTGTCCGCCATGTATTGCAGAATTGCCCGATTTGCAAAAGCTTTATAACGATTATGGCGATAAAGTTGAGTTTTTATTTGTAAGTAATGAAAATATTAAGGTTATATCAGAATTTTTACAAAAGAAAAAATACACATTACCGGCATATACTCCAATATCAGAATACCCTGTTGATTTTGAAACCCGCTCAATACCAACTTCATTTGTTATAAATAAGGATGGTGAGATAGTTATTTCAAAAAAAGGTGTAGCAAAGTGGAACAGCAAGCGTATTAGAGGAGTTTTAGATGTTTTGTTGGAACAATAATAAAAAATTATAAGTGGCATTAAATTACATTTGGATAGCATTTTTTTTAATAGCCTTTGTTGTAGCATTGGCACGCTTAATTTTTTTAGGCGATGTTGATGTATTTCCGGCCATTATGAATTCCACATTTGATATGGCTAAAACAGGCTTTGAGCTCTCGCTGGGTTTAACAGGGGTAATGACACTATGGTTGGGCATTATGCGCATAGGCGAAAAAGGCGGTATGGTTAATATGTTATCGCGTTGGTTGGGTCCTTTTTTCAGCAAATTATTTCCTGAAATACCTAAAAACCACCCTGCAACAGGGTCAATAATGATGAACCTTGCAGCCAATATGCTTGGGTTAGATAATGCAGCAACACCCATGGGTTTAAAAGCTATGGAACAGTTGCAAGAGATAAATCCCAATAAAAAACGGGCATCAAACGCAATGATAATGTTTTTGGTTTTAAATACTTCGGGTTTAACCCTAATACCCATAAGCGTAATGGTATATAGGGCACAAATGGGTTCAGCCGACCCATCTGATATTTTTCTGCCAATATTACTAAGCACTTTTTTTTCTACTATGGCCGGTATAGTTGCTGTATCGTTTTTTCAGAAAATTAACCTTTTTAATAAAACAATTATAGCATATCTCGGTGGCTTTTCCATACTGATAGCCGGTATTATATGGTTTTTCAGTTCATTACCAAAAAGCGAAGTTGGAGTAGTTTCATCACTATCGGCAAATATAATACTGTTTTCAATTATAGTTTCGTTTATACTATTGGCACTCCGCAAAAAAATTAATGTTTACGAAACTTTTATTGAAGGTGCTGTTGACGGGTTTAAAATTGCAATAAAAATAATACCTTATCTAGTAGCAATACTTGTGGCTATTGGTGTTTTTAGAGCATCGGGGGCAATGGGTTTTATTATTGATGGGATTGGATTAATTGTGCAGGCATTAGGGTTCGATTCTGATTTTGTTGCCGCACTACCCACAGCATTTATGAAACCTTTGAGCGGTGCAGGTGCCCGCGGCTTAATGGTTGATGCCATGGAAACCTATGGAGCCGATTCATTTGTGGGAAGACTTGCATGTACTTTTCAAGGTGCAACTGATACAACATTTTATATAATAGCAGTATATTTTGGCAGCGTTGGCATTTCAAAAACCCGACATGCCGTTGCTGCAGGTTTAATTGCCGATTTAGCAGGTATTATAGCAGCTATTTTTATTGCATACCTGTTTTTTGCATAGTTTTGTAACTATTATATAATATTACCGACTAAAGTATTTTAAATGATATATAATAATCAAAAAACAATACGCATGAAACATCTAATTTATTTTTTAAGTGCCGCATTATTTTTAATAGTTCAGGCATGTAACGAAACATCTGTTATGAGTGAAAAACCAATTAACGTGAAAAACATGGATTTAACAGCAAAACCGAGTAATGATTTTAACCAATATGCCAACGGGGGCTGGATGAAAAATAATCCTATACCTGAGGATAAAAGCCAATTTGGCGCATTCGGACAGTTAATTGACAATAATGAAAAACAAGTTCGCAAGCTTGTTGAGGGAATTGCAAAAGAGAATCATAATAAAGGTACTGTGGGTTATAAAATTGCCACATACTATAATTCGGGAATGGATACCGCAACCATTGAAAGCATAGGTGTTGATGTATTGACCGATGAGTTTGAAAAAATTGACAAAATATCATCGGTTGAGGACATTCAAAAACAATTAGAATATTTTCATGCCCATTTTATATCATCGGGTTTTGGTATTTATGGTGGCGCCGATTCAAAAAACAGCGAAATGGTAATTAGCCATTTATATCAAAGCGGTTTAGGTTTACCCGATAGAGATTACTATTTAAATGATGCTGAACGGTTTGTAGAGATTCGTAAAAAATACAACGAGCATGTTAGCAAAATGTTTATGCTTTTTGGCTATTCAAAAGAGGATGCTGCTGCAAATGCCGAAGTTGTATTTAATTTTGAACTACAATTGGCTAAGGCATCAATGGATAGGATGGACAGAAGAGACCCACATAAAACTTACAACAAAAAAAATATTACTGAGCTTAACGAGTTAGCTCCAAATTTTAATTGGAAAGCATATTTTACCGGTATAAACCTACCTGAAATAAAAGAGGTTATAGTATCGCAACCCGATTTTATTAAGGAATTTGATTTAATGGTGGTTAATAAAACTAGCGAACAGTGGAAAATATACTTTAAATGGAATCTGATTAATAAAACTGCATCTTATTTAAATAATGATGTTGTTGCACAAAATTTTGATTTTTATGGTAAAACATTATCGGGCACACCGGAAATTAGACCACGTTGGAAACGTGTATTAAGCTCAACAAGCAGCTCGTTAAGCGAAGCTGTAGGACAAATTTATGTTGAGAAGTATTTTCCACCTGAGGCCAAAGAGCGCATGATTAAGCTTGTTGATAACCTTAGGGTAGCATTGGGCGAAAGAATTCATAACCTTGATTGGATGGGCGATGATACCAAAGAAAATGCCATTAAAAAGCTGAATGCCATAAGGGTAAAAATAGGATATCCTGATAAATGGAAAGATTATACTGAATTAGTAATTGAGAACGACTCATATGTTAAAAATGTTTTAAGAGCAAGCAGCTTTGGGTTTAATGAGATGATTTCGAAAATTGATAAACCTGTTGATAAAACAGAATGGCACATGCCACCTCAAATGGTAAACGCCTATTACAGCCCAACTCAAAACGAAATTGTTTTTCCGGCAGGAATTTTACAACCACCGTTCTTTTATTTAGATGGCGACGATGCTGTAAATTATGGTGCTATTGGTGTAGTAATTGGTCACGAAATGACACATGGTTTTGATGATAAAGGAAGATTATATGATAAAGATGGCAACTTAAATACTTGGTGGACTGATGAAGATTCGGAGCGCTTTACAAAAAGAGCCGATGTATTGGTTAACCAGTTTAACAATTTTACTGTGCTTGATTCTGTTAAAGCAAATGGCAAATATACCTTAGGCGAAAATATTGCCGACTTGGGTGGTATAAACATATCATATACAGCGTTTAAAAAAACTGAACAAGGAATGAACAGTAGTGAAAAAATTGACGATTTCACAGGCAATCAACGCTTCTTTTTATCTTATGCACACCTATGGGCTCAAAACATACGCGACAAAGAGAAATTGCGCCGCGTACAAGATGATGTTCATTCATTGGGTAAACATAGGGTTAACGGTCCATTAAGAAATGTTGAAGCTTTTTTCAATGCTTTTAGTATTAAAGAGGGCGACAATATGTATTTACCTGAAAGTGAAAGAGCAATTATTTGGTAATATCTACAATATTCATGCATAAAAAAGCGCATAGCAGATTTTTTTCTGTTATGCGCTTTTTTTATTTGCAATATTCGTTAAAACTCCAAATCTTTAATCTCCAATAATACCTTATTTGATATTTCAACAAAACGCTGAACTAATTTTGGATAGCTTTCAATATTCTTATTAGCCTTTGTATCCATCTCCAGTTTTTCCATATCATTTATAAGCTCAGTAATACCAAGCATTGCAACCGACGACTTTGCTTTATGGGCTATGGCTCCTATTTCATCGTAGTTTTTATTGTTCAGGTTTTCGGTCAATTGTTTGATGAAAATAGGTATCTGATTTCTGAATATCTCAACCAGTTCATTTTTAAACTTGTTATCCCCCTCTCCTATAGATTCTAAATAGCTTAAATCAACATATTTAAACTTTGGTTTTTTATTTGACTTATTTTTGACATTTTTTTTCTTTGTAGGTTTTGCAACAATTTTTTGATCTAAATTTGCTACTATTAATGATAATAAATTTTTTGGTTCAAAAGGTTTCGAAATATAATCATTCATGCCAAATTCAATACACCTTTTTCTTTCGCCTTTAATAGCTGCAGCCGTTAGCGCAATAATTGGAATTTTACTTTTTTTATCATCTTTTAGTCCTCTTATTTGTTCGGTAGCCTCATATCCATCCATTTCTGGCATATGCAAATCCATTAAAATTAAATCAAACCATTGGTCTTTAAGTAAATCGAGTACTATTTTTCCATTAGGAGCAATTGTTACGTTAAATTTATGTTTTAATATTGTTTTTACAAACAGTTGGTTTATCTCATTATCTTCAGCAAGCAATATTTTAATGTTTGAGTAATTAATATCCTCTTCTTTTATCTTTATTCGGCTATCACTTTCCTCAACAACTTTACCATCGCCATGTTTGTAAGTTATATTTAAATTAAAGGTACTCCCTTCATTGGGTGTGCTCTCAACATTTATTGTTCCTCCCTGCAAATTAGCCAATTGCTTTGAAATGGTTAACCCCAACCCCGTACCTCCAAACTTACGTGTCATAGCGCTGCTAGCTTGAGAGAAGCTTGAGAAAATAAGTTCAATTTTTTCCTTAGCTATACCAATACCTGTATCATTAACCATAAAATTTATTGTACTCTCATTTTGGTTTTGTTCAATAACTTTTACAACAAGCGAAACTCCACCGGTTTCGGTAAATTTAATGGCATTGGCTAAAAGATTTACCAATATTTGATTTAACCGGGTTGGGTCGCCCATAACGTATTTCGGAACACGGTCACCAATACTTAGCTTAAAATACAACCCTTTGGTTTGAGTATGCTGTTTAAAAAGCATCTCTATTTTCACTATCAGCTCAAATAAATTAAATTCAATATCCTCAAACTCAAGTTTTCCGGCTTCAATTTTCGAAAAATCAAGAATATCATTAATAATTACCAATAAATTTTTTGATGAGGTTGTTATATTTTTAAGATATTTTTTTTGCTCTATATTTAATGATGTATCAGTAAGCAAATTTGCCATTCCCATAATACCATTCATAGGTGTACGTATCTCATGGCTCATATTTGCAAGAAACTGCTCTTTAATTCGAGATGATGTTTCAGCCTGATCTTTTGCAATTGTAAGCGCATGATTCTGTTTATCTATCTGCTCTATCATTGTATTAAAGCCTTCAATAAGCTGTCCAATTTCATCTTTACCGGTTTGCTTAATTCGTACGTTAAAATCTTTATTAACAGATATTTGTTGCATTGTACGGGTTAAACTAATTATTGGGTGCGATATTAATTGTTGAAGCCTAATTGAAATTAAAAGCGCTATTATAAATGCTGCCAGCAAAATAATAATAAATACATTAACAAAGTTTTTTATTCGTGCAGCATAATCGTCAAGACCAGAATGAAGGTAAATTAATCCAATATTTTCATTGTCGAGAAAAATATGCTTATTTATTAACAAAGCATTATCGGTAAATGCAAAGGTGTCTTTTGATGCAATAAAATCAAGGTTTGTACCTGCATACGAATCATCAATTAAAAACTCGGCAAAAATTGAATTATCGGTGTTATAAATGCGTGCAACTTTAATATTTTTATTTGCCTTAAGGGTTTCAAGTATTTCATTGGCATTTTCACTATGCTCATAAAGTATGCTTGCCTCGGCATTATTACCAATAATTTCGGCCAAAATATTTAATTCACGAAGGGTTGACAGCTCATACTGCGATTTATCATAAGCATAAAAAATCAGTCCGGCAAGCAATAATGTTACTAAACTTGTTGCCCCCAGTAATGTAATTATTTTTATCCGTATTGATAAATCGTTAAAACTCATCTTCAGTATTTGATACTATTTTAGATAGAAGCAAAAGTTTTGGACTAATAATAATTTTGTGCTTTTTGGCTATGTCGTTGTTTATCTGAAACTGGTACTCTGAATATTGCGGAGTAAAATTTATAGCACCACCCGATTCGCAAAAATCAATAATTTCATCGCCAATAGTTAACACCGGTTTATTTTTTAGCTGCTCAATTATTTTAAGCAATTCATACCTTTGTATATCCGAAAAAAATGCAATATCACATTTACCCAAACTTTCAATACTACCTGTTCTAATAATCTTCCAATTTTTTCCCTTAACTTTTCTGCCAACCATAGTTTTTTCAAGTATAATACCAAAAGGGTCGTTTTTATATATAGCCAAAACTATTGTGTCGGTATTATTAATTGACGGCGGCCAGTCAATAAATTTTGCAAAATTAAAAATATATGCTGCTTTTAGCTCATATTCGGCATATTGGCACATACCATTTTTAACTCCAGCAACAGCTAAAATCAGGAATAAAATAAATTGATATTTATATTTACTAAACTTCACTTACTTCTTAATTTCAAATATGTTAATCTCAACTTTCCTGTGATAATTTGATTGCAATCCATCGCCTCCCGAGGCTGCTTCTCCAAATCCTTTGGCTATCAATTTTTGTTGATCAACTTTATTGTCTATAAAATATTTTAAAACTTTTTGTGCCCTTTGTTTCGATAACGATAGGTTATATCGTTTTTCGCCTTGCGAATCGGTAAACCCGTATATTTCTGCTCCAATAGTGGGGTTGTTCACCAATATTTTCGACAACTCTTCTAAATCAATAATTGCTGATGCAGGAATTTCATCTTTACTTACATCATAATAAATTACATAATTATGAAGATAATTGCGCTGTGATATATCTGAAGTTTTAAAAAATGTTTTGGTTCTTGTTTTACTATTAAGAATGGGATTTGTTACAAATCTAACCGATGAGGGTTTAGAGTTTATTCGTGAAGCGGCATAAACAGTATCTAAACCTATTATATACATCTGTAATGATTTTGATTTGTCCCCATCGGTATAAAAATGAGCCTTTTTAATTTTATTTTTTTGTTGTGCATTGGCATCTAAAATACTTAATGTAACAGGGTCGGTTGTTTCAATAGCCTCTTCAACTAAATTTAAGAGCGACTCTGTATTGCTTTTTTCTCGCTCTTTAATATTATCCGAACCAATGTAATTAATTCTCATTGTATCAGAAGTTTGAATAATATTCTCGATTAAATCTAATAAATGGTCGTAATATTTGGGCTGTTTTGGCAAATCATCCAATAATATTGAATCTGCCTCCGAGGTTTTGTAAAGGTCGTAAAATGTGTTATTTACAGTAACCCTCTCTCCTATTTTGTTGTTTTGTATATTTATGGGTTCAAGCAATATTTCCTGATAAAGCTCATAAAAATATGTTTGATAAGGAATATAAACATTTATTAATTGAGGCAAATATTGTCCGGAGCTAATAATTACATCATAGTTTTTTGCAGGTGGAAAAATCATTAAATACTCACCGGTTTCCGGTACCGAATATATATATTTTACTTGCATCCCTGTTTGTTTATCGTAAACCTTAACACTTGCATTGGCAGGTTTTGGCGGGTTTCCAACTTTAATAATTCCTTTTACTAAAGTTAATGGTATAGGGTCTTTAAAGCTAACCTCAAAAATATTATGCTTATTATATACATTGTTTTTTGAAGTTGAGAAATATCCAATTTGCCCATTTGCATTTAATACAAAGTATAAATCGTCTTTAGTACTATTAGGAAATCCTAAGTTTTCAGGATTACTCCAACTATCATCTTCAAATTTACTTTTAAAAATATCATTGCCGCCAATTGTTATATGCCCTTCCGAACTAAAAAACAGTGTTCTTCCATCAGGGTGGATAAATGGCGAATTCTCATTATATTGGGTATTTATAACCTCTCCTATATTTATGGGCTTGTTCCAATCACCTCTCCTGTTTTTTGTTGATTTATAAATGTCGGTACCACCAAAACCTCCGGGGCGGTCTGATACAAAATATAACTCAGAACCGTCTGGCGAAATACTTACCCTACCCTCATAAAAAACAGTATTTATTTGCTTGTTGAGCTTTTTTATACCTAATATAGTATTGTTTTTAATACTGCCTTCATAAATATCTTGATCAAGCCCAATTCCTATATTCAAAAAAATTGCTTGCCCATCGGGTGAAAGCCCTGCAAGCGATATAGTCTTGTTTTTATAGCTGTTTTCATTTTCTACTACCAGTATATTTGGTTTTTCCCAAAAGTTTCCGACGCCTTTTTTCGATATCATAATATTGGCAGCCGGCTTTTCTGTTTTGCCCAAACCTACCTTGCGCATATAAACCAATGTCTGGTTATCGGCTGTAATCATCGGGCAATACTCCGATTCCATTGTATTTATAGGATGCCCCAATATATCAACTTCGGCCTTAAATGGCAGTGCGGTTATTTCAATAGCGTTTTTACAAATTATAATCATTTTATTTGCCGCTATTACTGTTACTTTATTCGTGAATGAGCTATTTTCACTCAATTCAATATATTTATTATACTGTTTAATGGCCTCCTCAAACCTATAAGTATAATGATAAAGATTTCCTAAATCAAAGTGCACAATTATAGGTATCTCAATTAAAGTAGTTTGACTTACCTCTTCAAGAAATGGAATGGCTTTAAGTCTTTCATATTTTGTATTTAGATAGCAAGCTCCAATTCTATACTTAACTGTGAAATCTTCAATTAACGAATCGATACTTAAAAAAATAGGAAGTGCTTTATTAAACTCTTCATGCTCAAAAAAGCTATTGGCATTTTTCAGCATACGCCTTTCGCCTGAGTTTAATTGTGCCCAACTTTGAAAAACCATCTGAAGCAGGAGTACAATAAATATATATTTTACATATCTAATCATACTTAATTATTTAGGGTATCTAACCTGAATTATGCATAAATTTATCTATTCCAAAGCCAAACTACTGCAAATAAAGAGAATACTCAAAATCCGATTCTCAAAATAGCTACGGCTATTCCTGCGAGTCGAATTCCTGCGTTCCCCTTTATTTATTGCATTTTGACTTTTCATAACAATAAACTCATGCATACTTCAGGCTAAAGTATTAAATTTTTTGGTATGTTTGAACTTATAACATCAAGTAATTTGTTTAATTTATCATGTAATATAGGTGTTTCAGCAAATAGTAAATAATATAGCCGCATTTAAACACTATCGTAACGATCAATACGGTATTATTCAGAGGTATCTGAATGAAGGAACAAACTGGCATGAACATTTAGAAAATACAAAAAACTATATATTAAATTCATTACCAAACAAACATTTAAAAAGCATTGCAATACTTGGTAGTGGATGGTTACTTGATGTACCTGTTGATGCTATATTAAAAAAAACCGATAAATTGATTCTGTTTGATATTTGTCACCCAAAACAGATACTGAATAAATATAAAAATAATAAGCAGATAGTTTTTATTAAAACCGATTTAACCAACAATTTAATTAAGTATGCAAAAAAATCAAAAAGTTTTAATGAATTTTTACAAATATTTGAAACAACCAAACCAATAGATTTTTTAAATAATTACAGCTATGTTGTATCATTAAATTTGCTTAATCAGCTCGATATTTTACTTTGCGATTATCTTAAAAAAAAATTCATTGTTAAAGATGAAGAGTTAATCGGTATCAGAAAAAAAATCCAGGCACTCCATTTAAAAAGCCTGCCTTTAACAAAAAGTTGTTTAATTACTGATTATCTTGAAATAAACTATACAAATACAATAAATGACAATAACAAAAAAACAAAAAACCTGATTTATGCCGATTTTAATAACACAAGCAACAAGCAAGAATGGTTATGGATATTTGACACAAGAAAAACATACTTACACAAATTAAATACAACTTTTAAAGTGCTTGCTGTTAATATTTAATTACAATTTGCTAATTTTATGTTTTAATATCTATAATGGAAAAAAGACTATTAATATTTATAGGAGTTCTACTTTTATCAATAATTGGTAAGTGTCAGGTATATGATTTTTACGATTCTAACTTAAAAAATATTGATAATAAAGAGGCATTTTTATTCTATAAAAAAGGTCATGCTTTTTTTAAGAACAACAAATATCTTGATGCAGTTAATGCTTATTCGGGAGCTATTGCATATAAACCAAACTTTGTAAATGCATTTGTAAACAGAGGAGGAGCTTTTTTACACTTATCAAATTATATGGCTGCATATTCCGACTTTAATGCAGCTATAGGACTTGCATCATCAAACTCAAAAAGCTATTTTGGCAGGGGGGTGGCAAACTATTACTTGGGCAACTACCAAACTGCTATTGTTGATTTACAAATAGCCATTAAATTTGGTTGGAATGATGAAAGGGCAGAATATTTTATTGGTGCTGCCTATTTTGAGTTAAAACAGTATTATGAGGCCATTAACCATTACAACAACTGCCTAATAATAAACCCTGACTATGCAAACGCATACAATGACAGAGCCGGAGCAAAAAAAATGCTGATGGATTATGAAGGAGCTGTTAATGATTATATTAAGGCCATTAAACTTGACCCGAAGCTAACCATTGCATATGCTAATCTGGCATCGGCATATTGGAAAAATGGTGAACTTGATGAAGCTATTGCAAATTACAGCCTTGCCATTTCATTAATGCCCAATAATTATACTACCTATAACAATAGAGCTGGGGTTCGTATTGAAAAAAAAGATTACCAAGGAGCAATAATAGATTGCAATAAATCGATACAAATTAATCAAGAATACGCTTATGCCTATAACAACAGGGGCAGTGCCTATTTAAAACAAAAAAAATATATTGAGGCCGAAAACGATTTTTCAAAAGCTATTTTATTGAAACCAAATTTTGGCGCTGCATATTTAAATAGAGGAATTTGCTATGAAATGCAACGAAAATTTGATAAAGCCGTAAACGATTGGGATAGTGCTTTTGCTAATGGTGTTTCAAAAGCAAAAAATTACATCAATTTTTATGAATAGGGTGAAAAAACATCTAAAACTGTATTTTAAAATTATTCTGCTTAATCTGTTTGTTGGGCTCTGCAACTTAGGTGTTTCACAATCAATACCTTTTACCGAACAAGCGTTTCCGCATAATAACAACCATCTTAAAAATGCCCAAAACAATATTAAAGATGGTGAATACAACTATTACTTAGAAAACTATTATTTGGCTCTTAAACATTATTTAAAAGCCAATGAGTTTAATAACAATAATGCCCAACTTAATTATAAAATAGGAGTTTGTTATTTGAATACTGTGTTAAGATTTAAATGTTTAAGTTACTTTGTAAGATCTTTTCAGTTAAAAAGAGACGTTAACCCTGATATTCATTTTATGTTAGGCAGGGGTTTTCACCTTAATAAAGATTTTGATGCTGCCATAAATGAGTATAAAGCATATTTGTCGGTAGTGCCAACTGAGCAAAAAGCTAAAAAGAAACCGATAATCGGTAAATTTATAGCTGAATGTGAAATAGGCAGGGAGATGATTTCAAATGAACCAAGGTCATTTGTTGATAATATGGGATTGGTAATTAACTCGGTTTACAACGACCACAGCCCTTTGATTACTGCCGATGAATCGAAATTAATATTTACATCGACTCGCAATAATGGGAGAAAAATAGGAGACGACGAGCAATATGATGAAGATATTTACATAAGTTATAAAAATGGAAAAAATTGGACTCAACCTGAATCAATAATGGAGCCAATTAACACTCAATTTAATGATGCTACAGTAGGCTTATCGCCCGATGGACAAAAACTACTAATATATAATGGTAACCGAGGAAATGGCGATATACAAATTTGCCAGCTTGAAGGAGATGAGTGGAATTACCCAAAAAACCTCCCAAAAACAATTAATTCAGAATATAAAGAGTCGGCTGCTTGCTTTTCGCCCGATGGCAATCAACTGTATTTTATTAGTGACAGACCAGGCGGAATAGGAGGCTCGGATATTTACGTGAGCACAAAAAACACAAAAGGGAAATGGATGGATGCTATAAATTTAGGTAAAACTGTAAACTCACCAAATAATGAAGAGACTGTATTTATGCACCCCGACGGTAGAACCCTGTATTTTAGTTCGGAGGGACATAACACAACCGGAGGATTTGATATATTTTTAACACACAAAAAACCTGATGGCAGTTGGACTAAGCCTGAAAATTTGGGATACCCTGTAAACTCACCCGATGATGATTTATGCTTTGTTATTTCGGCAAACGGACGGCGGGGCTACTGTAGTAGTATTAGACCCGATAGCTATGGTGGTTTTGATATATATAAAATGACATTTTTAGGTCCCGAAAAACCTATAATTTTAAGTACTGAAGATTATTTAATATCTGCAAAAAACAGTCCTGTAAGTAATATGGTTATGGGAAAATCGCAAGAGCTAAAAACAATAAGACTAACAATAATAAAAGGATTAGTGAAAGAAGCTGGTTCAAATAAACCAATTGCCGCCAAAATTGACATTATTGATAATAAAGAAGACAAAGTGATTTTTACATTACAAACCAACTCATTAACAGGCAAATACTTGGTTTCATTACCATCGGGTAAAAATTACAAATTGTTGTTTTATGCTAATGATTACCAATCACATTCCGAAAATTATAATATTCCAAATAGCGTTGAATATCAAGAAATTAATAAGGATATTTATATCGAAAGTATCAAATAAACAGTAACCAATTAGTGTAAGCAAAGCCTTTAAAATTAAGGAGTAATGTAATTTTTTTGTGATGCTGTAATGCTGTGCTGCTGTGCTGCTGTGATGCTGTTTTCTTGTGGTGCAGTATTTTTTTACTACCTGCCCATGCCGTCAGTCGGGCAATACAGCAACACCGCAAAACAACTTGTCCCAATTTTTCGGTAAATTCATCAGAATATCAACAAGTTACATAACTTCATATTTATTTTCTAATACTGAATAGTTACAATAAACTAATTACTCAATTTTAAACTTTATATCTTTTTTGGTTTCATTCCCCAATCTATCTAACGCCCTAATACTCATACTTATTACCGAGCCTGCTTTAAAACCATCAATAATACCTTGATATTTACGCGCTTTACTTTTGTTTATAGAATAGTAAATACGGTCGTATGCAATTGGTGCGTTAATTACCGATAAAAACAACGATGCATGATCAGGATAAACATCCAAAACCTCGCCATCAATTTCTTCATTAGCCACAGGGTGCACACTAAAGCGGGTAAACAACTCAGGTCCTGAATTATCGGTTCCAAACATAACAGTTGATGTATTTACATTGCCCAATTTATCATAGGCTTTAACCTCAATCACATAGTCCTTGCCACGTTTAAAGCCATCAATAATTCCTGTAAACATTTTTTCTTCACCACCATTTAACGAATAATAAATTCTGTCGATAGCAACTTTTGAATCGGTAGCCGAAAGAAATAATACAGCATGACTTGGATACACATCTGACTGATTACCATTAATTTGACGTTGACTAATAGGCAACACACTAAATCGGGCATAAATTTTTGGTCCGGTATTATCAACCACAAGACTTACCGTTTCGCGGTTTGAATTATCAACGTTATCATATCCATTAATACTTAACAAGTAAATGCCTTCCTTTTCAATAGAGAAAGGTTCAGAATAGGTATGTTCTTCGCCCCCATTTAAGCTATAGTATAACGATTTTACCCCCGATTCGGCATCAAATGCCGATAACTTAATCTTGGTTTTTTTGTTTATATAAGTAGTATCTCGCGCTTTAAAAACACCTCCTATATATTTATACTTTAATTGAGGTCCTGTTAAATCGACATAGGCAGCACGGCTTTTTGTGCTTTTCTCTGATGAAGTACTTTTGTTGCCTACATTATCAATTGCATATGAAGCTACCGACAATGAACCCGATACCGTTGTTAAATAAAATGGTTTTTCATACATTACATAAGGTTCTCTGTTTATGCTGTATTTTATCTCTTTAACACCCGATTTATTGTCAACGGCAGTTAGCTTTAGTTTTGTACGCCCCGAAGAGTATTCCTTACCGTTTATTACAAAACTGTTACCCATTATTTCATCAACCAAAATTGGTGGCGTTTTATCAACATAAAAAGCATATTCTTTTTCCTGCTCTTTGTTCCCAACCTTATCAACCGAATAATATTTTATGATATGTTCTCCCTCTTTTAAATATTTTGACCATAATGGATATTTATATTTAGCATATTTTTTACCATCTATAGAATAGTAAGTTACTTTAATTCCCGAAATATTATCCTCAGGCTTCAGTATCATTTTAGCTTTTCCAGAAATGTGCTCTTCAAATTTTTCGCCTTCAAAAACCAATTCAGTATTTGGGCTAATTAAGTCAACACTAAACTTTTTGTGTTTTGGCGTTTCTGCATTTCCAACATTATCAACCGCATAATAATCAATTGTATATTCTTTCTCTCTATTAAATTCAATTGGCTCGGTATATATTTTATAACCGGCAGAATCAATACTAACCATAATCTGATCAACACCCGAATGAACATCATAACTACCAAATTCAATTCTTAAACCATTTCCTATAAATAAAGTCTTGCCATCAAAGTATTTCTTTGATGCATCATAGCTTATTTTTGTACGTGGGGCACGGCTGTCAGCATAAACTTCAAATACAATATCGGTAAGCGGATAATGAATTTTTTTAGTTTTTTGGTCAACTGCCGACGGAGACTTAATAGTATTATAACCTTCGGTATCAAGATACATAGGGTTGGCAAAAGCTGCTGTACTATCACTTTGCAACTGGTGCAATTCGCCTTTTTTATTTGGCTCGGTTGATAGGTATAAGTAAATGGGTAATGATTTTTGAATGTACAATTTCCCAGTTTTACCATGATACACTTTTTTAGGATGCTCAAAAGGTTGCTGGGCAAATAAAACATAGGAAAATAAAACACTTATTAGTATAACATATATTTTTTTCATATTTCTGTATTGTTTTATATCATATGTAATACGCACAAAAATAAATTATGTTTAAAAAATTACACTTTAAACCCAATTATCAAAACATCATCTACACGTTTATAGTCGTTACCTTGCCATTCAGCAAGCTTATTTTTTAAAATCTCTTTCTGCTCATGCATTGGTTTTTCATGAATTTTAAATAGCAATTCTTTAAAAGTTTTCATAAAATATTTGCGCCCATTTTCACCACCAAACTGATCTGCAAAACCATCAGAAAACATATAACAGGTAGTAGGAATACTAACATCAAGTGTTTGTTGTTGAAACATCATCTCATTACCTTTAGCAATTTTCATCTGCCCCCCAATTCCAAATATATCACCTTTTATAATATTCATTTCTCCATTTTGAATATACACCAATGGGTTTACAGCTCCTGCAAATTTTATTATTTTCCTTAATTCATCATAAACACAAATAGTCATGTCCATACCATCGGTATTGCCTGTATTTTCCTGTTTTAATGAGGCTCTAACCATTTTATGCATATTCTCAAGAATCTTCTCAGGGCTTACAATTCCTTTGTCAAGAATTATCTCTTCCATAAAGCTCATGCCCAGCATACTCATAAACGCACCCGGCACCCCATGTCCTGTGCAATCAACTGCTGAAACAACCTTTAATTTGCTTTGTTTATTATTAATCTGTGTGTACCAGTAAAAATCACCGCTTACC
This sequence comes from uncultured Bacteroidales bacterium, assembly GCA_965370965.1. GTDB lineage: Bacteria > Bacteroidota > Bacteroidia > Bacteroidales > SZUA-534 > GH45. The sequence goes on along the minus strand of CBDUWQ010000026.1, from coordinate 12,681 downwards.
ACATCTCTGGGTTCAAAGAAAACAAACGATTCGGGAAAAAGACTTTTAAAACTATCAATTTCAGGCAACAACGCCCCCTGAATATTTTTAGCATAGTTTATACTTTGGTTTATTTTTTTATTTTTTGCTTTAATCTCAACATTTTGCTTACGTATTTCCTCATTACGGTGTTCAAGCACAGCATTATGCTTTTTCTTTAACCTGTAACTCCGTAAAATAAAAAGTGCTACAATAACAACAAAAACCATTGCTATAATAAAAATCAATGTCAATAGCCTTTGGTTCTTTATTTCAACTTTCTGTTTCTGAATTTTCAATTGGTTAAATTTGTTTATCACTTCGGCCTCTTTTAATGAATCTTGAGTAACAACCAATTTTTTTTCTACCTGCTTTTTATCTTTAATTGCCTTTTGTGCTTTTTTTTCAACTTTAGCAATTTTCTCTTTTGTCTGCTTATTTTGTTTATCAATCTCCTCTTTTTGTATCTGCTTTTGAAAAGATGTATAAATAGTAAAATACTCCATAGATTTTTCCGACTCGCCAAGATCTTTATAAACATCAACCAACATACCGTAACAGGTACGAAGCATCTCTTTATTATTCAACTCACTGCTTATCTCTAATGCTTCTTTAAGATGTTCAAGAGACTCTTCAGGTCGGTTTAAGCTGCTTAACACTACTGAGATATTTATTAGGTTGGTACTTATATCTCGTTTGTTTTTTTGACTGCGGCTAATAAGCAAGCTTTTTCTAAAAAACACTAGCGAAGTTTCAGGCTGACCCATATCAGAATAAATCATACCCATATTACTATAAATAGCCTTTATAGCATTGCTATTGCCAATCTCTTTATTGAGTGCAACCGACTGTTCAAATGATTGTAATGCTTTTTGGTGTTTAGTATTTTCCCAATAGTAAAAGGCTAATTTGTTTAATAATCCTGCTGCTTGCGGTAATTTATTTTCTGCCCTGTATTTTTCAACACTATTAATAAGTTGCTGTTCATTTATTTGCCCAAATAACAAATAATTTACGGAAAATAACAGTAGGATAATTATTGCAAGTTTAAATCTAAACATAAAACATATTTTTTTTACTTACACAAAATAAGAAAAAAAAAGGTTTTTGCTATTATAATATTAGAGTTAATCCATAAATCCGCAAGCGGATTATCTTTATCCACTAATTACACAGCTTGTCCCGCAACTGCGGAAAATACCACAAATTTTAATTCACTTAAATAGGCGAATTAATTATTGTGCAAATTCTACATATAATAGGCACTAATAAAAATCCTTGCGGATTTTAGGTTAATTATTTAATGAGTATTCTAAAAACTTAAAGGGTATATCAATCATTGCACTGTAATCCTCGCCTAACTCTTCCATATCTTCATCAGCCGAATACCAGAATATCTCAACATCTTTACCCTCTTGGTAAATCTCATCAAGTTTACCTACCATTGACAAAATATATTTTGATGTACTTGTATTAAAGTACTCCATTTTAAGGTGTAGTTTGGTTTTATTTGCCGGCTTTTGACAATAATCATCAAGCCAATTGATAATGGGATCATAAAAACGTATTGCATTTTCAACTATGGATCTGCCTGTAATATGCAATTCGCCAGTTGATGCGTTAAATGATATTTCAGGTCGATTTGAATTTGATTCAATTTGTAATTTTTCTTGCACTTTTTATAGGTATAAAAAATTATTTATCAGTTTTAAATATCGTTTAGCTTTTTAGCCATTGCTTTAGCCAAATTCCTACACATATCAATATCAACATGTTTTGGTGTACTACGAGCCTCAACAGGCTCGCCAATAATTTCCCACTTAATGTTTTCGGCAAATTTATTAATGCTGCGAATACTGCCACCTCCCCAGCTCGACGATCCAAAAACGCCAAGACATCTGTCTCTTAATCCGTAATGCTCAAGGTCGGATAGCAAATGTGCCATTGGTGGAAAAATGCCACCATTATAGGTTGCACTGCCAAACATAACACCTTTATACTTCCAAATATCATTAATTATATACGATGTGTGGGTTTTTGATGCATCGTGTACCTGAACGTTTTTTATACCCTCTTCGTTTAAAAAACGAGCTATATAATCGGCCATTTTTTCGGTATTACCATACATTGACCCAAAAACAATAACAACGCCCTTTTCGCCCACATGGGTACTCCATTTATTGTACTTCTCAATTATATATGGTATTTGCGATCGCCATATTAACCCGTGCGACGGGGCAATCATTTTAATATCAAGCCCACCTAATTTTGCTAGTGCCTTTTGTACTTGTTTTCCGTATTTTCCAACAATATTTGAGTAGTATCGGCGTACCTCTTCGTTAAAACAAGTAGTATTCAAATCTATTTCATCGTCAAAAACACCACCGTTAAGTGTACCAAAGCTGCCAAAGGCATCGTTCGAGAATAGTATATTATCGGTTTGATCATAAGTAACCATCGACTCTGGCCAATGCACCATAGGTATCATAAAAAACTGCAAAGTATGCTTTCCAAGCTCCAAAGTTTCGCCTTCGGCAATAAGTTTAAAATTATCTGTTACACCATAAAAACCATCTAATAGAGGCTGTGTTTTTCGGTTGCCAACAATTGTTACATTTGGATATTCGGCAATAATATCTACTATTGAACCCGAATGATCGGGTTCCATATGGTTAATAATTAGATAATCAAGCTGTTTACCATTTAACAACTCTTTTACCCAGCTTACAAAATCGCCCGAAAATGGTGCTTCGGCTGTATCTATTAATGCCGTTTTTTCATCATCAATTAAATATGAATTGTAGGTAATCCCTTTCTCTAAGGGCCATTGATTCTCAAACAGGTGCTTTCTCCTATCGTTAAAACCTAACCAATATACTTTATTGCTTAATTCTACTTTTAATGCCATTATAATGATGTTTAGTATTTTAATATTTTTGCAAAAATAGCCATTTTTTATCAGACCAAATAGATTTGATTCATTAATTCTATTTAAAAATAAACGTAAAAAAAACTAAAACTTATATGCCAACCCTGCTCCAAAAATTTCTTTAAACTGTACACGCGCATCGCTTAAAGTACCATCTTCGTTAACATATTTTACATCATTATCCCAAATAAGATGGGTGTTAATATTAACCGACAGCATTTTAAATACTTTCATTGTAATTAAAATCTCCCAGTTAACATCAATATCTTTAGCACTTTGCAAGGCAAGGTAATTGGCAAACAAATCTAATTTAGTTAGGAAATTAATATTTTTAACAATCTCTTTTTCGTATTTAAACTTAACCATTGCACCTAAGTCTGTTCTCATATTTATTGCAGAGTCAATTGAGTAGCGTAATGAATATTTTGTGTCAATAACATAAATATTTTTAGCATTTAACGGCGAAATAAACAACGATAAATGTTTGTTAGGCTGGTAATCGAGACCAACACCAAGGTTAAGGTACAAAGGGGCAAAAGGCTCTGAGGTTACCATATCTGGTATTGTATCGTTGTTAGAGTATTGATAGCCTTTGCTAAACTGTGTTTTGGCATTAAAAACCAATGTATAAAGCCAATTTTTATTTGTAGTTTTATACCCAAACTTTGAGTTTAACTCAATAAAATCATCAGTTTTACGTAATGGTAAACCACTTTGGCTGGCTCTTCCATATGCCATATCAATATTGTTCATCCAACTAACATTATCTTTACTGTAATTGCCAAATATCCCCAACCTGCCGTTACCTGAATAGCTATTTTCGCCACCTGCTGCCCAATTTGTAAAACCTGCCTGGGCTGCTGTTATAGTAATTGTTCCACCTGCTTTCCATAAAGTATCGGCTTTTTGCTTTGTTTGAGAAAACATTTAAATATAAAATGTTAGCACAATAATTAGTAGTAAGCTCTTTTTCATAAGTTTTAATTTTTTACACTATTTTCTCAGATAAAAATTCTGCTTGCAACTAGTTTAACAATCAGCTCTACTCCCGGTACTTTACATTGGGTTATAGATTTTATATACCTCACTACAAATAATAATGAAATTTGTTTTTAGCAGTAAATATTTTGAAGCAGAAATAGAACCTTATAAATAATCAGCTCTAGGTGGAGTGAAAAAATCAATTACTTCTCCTCCAACAATTACTTCCCACGAATGCTCAACATTTTGTGGTATTGAATAACTATCACCCTTTGTTAATATTTTTTGAATCTTGCCAAATTTTAATTTGTGCTTACCTGAAATCACAAACCCGCTTTGCTCATTTGGGTGTGAGTGAAAAGAAACCTTATCTCCGACTTTGTAATTCATTTTAGTTACCATTGATTTCTCTCCTGTGGCTAAAACATCAAACTCCACTCCTTTAAACTCTCTGTGTTTTGCATTTTTTGATTCAACTATCATTCGCTAATATTTTTATTCTATTAAGAACACCTCTCTATTATTTCATCTCTTTTATCATTCTGTTAACTGAATTTTTTATGCCCGGCGACAAGGAATCTAAATACTGGTTTTGTGTAAGAAAACTAATCTCATTAAACAATTCAGGATATTTTTTGGCTGTTTTTACAATAAAACTAAAAGCAGTAAACCGTACCGATGGCCTTTTGTTTATTTTTTTCCAAATAGTAACACAAACATCAAACAAAAAGCCTTCGTGATCTTCGTTTAATTCCATTTGTTGAAGAATCTTTAGCAATTCACGCTGATGTCCATCTTTTTTATTTGTGATAGAGTTAATTATTTTTTCAATATGCTCTTGTATTCTGTGGTCATTTTCTACAATACAACTCCACAATAACCAAGCTGCTCGCCACGAATATGGTTGGTTGTTTGAAACAGCTAATTCAACAGCCTCATTAAAATACTCAGGATGAGCATCCATTAAGGAAATCATATCATCTTTATACGAGTTCATTAGTATATACTCTAATGCTGTTTCCATAAGGTAAATATTACTAAAAAAAATTTCACTAATGTACTACCGAAAAATATAAAATAAAAGTCAATTACAGCTCCGTATTGCACAATGCTGCAAAGCCCCGCCGCTGCACAATTCCATCGTATGGCTTAAAAGAATGGCTTGATACCTAACTAGTGCTTGCCCGAAAACGCAATTTATTCACAAATACTATTATTTTTATTTGTGTTCGTGAGCTAAAGTTCTGCGCCTGCCTGCTACAGGCAGGTTACTCTTGTATTGAAAACAGTCATCCGCCGCGGCGGAGTAAATTCCTGATTTTCAATACTTCGAAACGACCAAAGGGAGTTCATAAACACCCTTTGATAGTTTTTATTATTGTGCATAAAGCCCTGCCCGACTAATCGTTCAGGTTTACCTTAAGGCGGACTTGAACTTGACGTTTTCTGTCTAAGCACTCAAAAATACGGAGTTTTCTTGCTAACACTAACTAATAGGCACTAATAAAAATCCTTGCGGATTTTAGGAAGGATTTGTGCGGCAGCGGATGGGATACCTAACTAATAGTTTACATTACCACACGAAAGGATTCGTGCAGCAGCGAAGGCGGCAGTGGAGGCTTAACTTAACTAAAATATAGGCTATTTTATATTGTCAATAATAACTCCATAGCATTTTTTTCTTTCTGAGATAAATCAATTAAAATTTCAGAAGCTTGGTTTATGTATTTAATATTTTTTGTTTTTGCTGTTTTTGCAAACAAAGCTGATATTTGCTTCCATAAAATTGCTATATCGGCAAACATTTTATAGGCTTCGTTCAGTTTTTCAATTTTCAACAATTCATAACTTTCCTTTAAAAAATCTATATATATATTTCTAAATAAGGCTCCTCCTGTTCCTCCTTCTTCCATCAACATAGCTGTTGTTTCAAAATCACGTTCAATATTGCTGCTATTATTAAACCATTTAATAATCTCTTTACTTGTTTTTAGCACTCCTTTATACCCAATATTTTTAATTGGCGGGTTTAAATAATCATTGGCATTATTCTTAATTGCAACAACAATAACTTTTTTAAGGTCATATTTTTTATTGGTTCTTTCTATTGTATAGCTTAAATTTTTAGACGACATGGGTCCTTTTTCGCTTCTTGCCAACTCAAGGCTTTTTAATGATGTTATAGTATTGTTACCTTGCATATTGGTATCAACCAAATAAGCATTCTTCTCATCATATCCATACATGGAAACATAATGACCTGCAAAATGAATTTTACGTGTAAAATATTCTAAATGATAGCAATCTAATTTTAAGCTAACTGCCTTTCCTTTATCAAGGTATTTTACAACATTATCCCAAGCCCTCTTTTTTGAAGCTGTTTCTAAAACCTCAAGTTGTAGATTTAAGTTGTTGCAAATATTTTGAGTTAAGGCATCAGGTTTAATCCTTCCACCAATAAATGGGAAGTCCATTATTTTCATATTCCAAAAAATAAATCCAAGTCCTTCTCCCAGTCCAAACAACATAGGTTCCGATACTTCTATCCCTATTTGTTTTAATAAGTTTCCTGTTGCAGTTGTTTCGCAATGCTGTCCTTTAAAAGGATTAAAGTTTTTTATTTTCATTTTAAATATTTAGGTGGCATTATTTTATAGGTATATATATTTCGGTTTTTAATTTGTCAGGCTCAGTTTGTAGTGGATTATTCATTTTCTTTTCCATGATGGGAATATCTCTTAATTCACAATTACTCGTAATTAACCAGTCGCTAAAAATTTTATCGTAAACTGCTCCCAAATTGGCATAACTTCCTTCGTACTTAAAAACGGCAAATTTTCCACCTTTTAATCTCTTTACCCCAACTTGCCCTTGTGGCTTAACAGTTTTACTAATTGTAAGGCAAGCATCATACCTGCAATTTTCGCTTTTAGTTATTTTCGGGTCGTCATGGCTTATCCCAAACCTTTCCATCCCTTTTGTAAAAAGCTTGTTATTATTAACAAAACTCCACAACTCATTCCATGCTTTTTGAAAATTAACATTTCCATATTTTCCAACTATTCTGATGTATATAACCTGTTTATCAGGAACTTCAATAATTTTAGGTTGTTTAATCTTAATATTTGAATTGTTAATAATTGACCTTACAATTACAAAGTTTTTATTTTTTCGATATTCGATTGGCGAAATATTATAGTATTGTTTAAAAACTTTATTTAATGACGAAGGACTATCATAACCAATGCTATAGGCAATATTTTTAATTCCGATGTTGGTATAACGAATTAAATGTGCAGCAGCCTCAACCCTTGTGCGTATTATATAGTTGCCAATAGATTCGCCTAAAAGACCTTTTATAATTCTATGAAAATGAAATTTGGAAAAATGTGATATCTCGGCAAGTTCAGCAATAGACAGGTTCTTATCTAAGTTGTTATCAATATACTCAGTAACAACATTTAACTTTTTTAAATAATCTAATCTTACTATTGCTTTTATTTGGCTCATTCCAATATATTTTGCTCTGATAAATTATCAAAACAAAGAAAAGGCATTTTTTTTAGATGGGCTTTTCCAATCTTGCTATTTTGCAATTTTTTTTTTATTATAGAATTGTTTGTTCAGGTATATTTCCATCCAAAAAATGCTTATCTAACCATCCTGATTTTACATTATCTCTATTATCAAAATATTTGACATAAGGCTTTATATCAAGTATCGGGGTTTGGTCAAAAACATCAACTTCGGTAAAATACAATCTGTTTTTTTCTATTTTTTTAATTTTTACAACAGACAACCCAATGGGGTTAGGACGAAACGGACTGCGTATGGCAAATATACCATGGTCTTTTTTCTCTAAAAAAGGTCTGCCCTTTATTGTTACTTTATGCGATTTATGAAAATAGTAAATTAGAATTGCATGGCTGAACTGCTCTAAATCAACTAATCCCTCCTCATATTCTTTATGTAACTCTACATAAGCCTCAACATTGTCTTTAAACCGACCTTGTATAGGAATACTTTTTGGCCCTTGGTAAGGCGAATGAATAATTCCTATTGGTTTTAGGGTTATTTCGTTCATCTTATATATTTTTTTACACTAATTATAGTCTGTCCATAAAGTCCGATTTTTTCGTTATGCCTGCCTTGTCGGCAGACAGGCTCGCCAATAAAATAGTCATCCGCCGCGGCGGACTACATTTTATTGACTTCGCAAGCCCTGCCCGACTAATCGTTCAGGTTTACCTTAAGGCGGGCTCTAACTCTAACTTTCTGAACCAGACTCTGAGTTTATGGAATGGCTCTAATTACACGAATAATAATTGGTACAATTACCTGATAAAATGTGGAAACTATATTAATATTTATGTTTTGGATTTTTTGGGAACCTGCCTTCTTTTACCCTTTCTATTTGTTCAAAAATCTCTTTAATACCCCAAAACGATGAAAATGCAAATACACCCAATAAAACTGAAATAAATGTGCTTTCTGCCAATAGAGAAAGGATGCTAGCTATTAATCCCATAAACAGGAATACCCACCACATTTTTTTTCCTAAATAGTATTCACCTTTAATTACCAAGGGATGAAAAACCCCGATTATTAAAAAAGATACAGCTCCCAAAGCTATACCATAGTAGTTTAAATCAAAAATATTCACTTGTATAAATTTTAGTTAATAATTATTTGTTCTCAAATTGAGCAATTCTCGCTCACTAAATCTACACTAAAAAAAGATAACAATAAAATCAGTTTATGTTTGAGAAATTTATCGTACCCTCTTTAGGTTTGGGCTTTGCCGCACTTGTTTATTTTTTATTCAAAAGCAATTTTATTTTAATTTTTATAAATTTTGTAACAAATTCTCTTTGTCCCAACATAGTTCCCCAAATAAAAAGGTAAACTGTCCATAATGGCAAAACCATAAAAACAAAAATAACAAGTTTTACCCAAAAACCGGTATCAGAATCAATTCCTAAAATATAGTCTATAAATTTATGCGAATATAAGGCTGAAAAACCTGTAACAGCAAAAACTATTAGAATAACAACAACTTGAAAATTGCTTTTTATTCCCCAATGTTTTTTTAGTTTATTCCAATTTTCATTAATAACTCTCATAACATTGAGTATTAAGAATTGTAGCCGATTGTGGGCTTCAAACTTGTCAAATTACAAGAAAGTTGAAGCGAGCTACAATCTTTGAATATACTGCTGTCTCGACTATTATTCTTATGCATTGTTACAAGCTGGCTTTCTTTAATCGTTCAATTTCTGTACTTATTTCATCTACAACTTCTTTGTTCTTAATTACCTTTTTATCACCAGTCCGAGTTGAAAAGATAACAAAAACTTTTCCGCCATATTTCTTTTTAAAGTCTTGAAAACTTGCACTCATTCTCTCGGTTATCTTATAATTTCCAAAATTTGCATTTGCCGTAATTGGTTTAATTTGGATACCAAAAGCTTTTTCTCCTACTTTACCAAGGTAATCAATATCACCAGCGTGGTCTAATTCGGGGGCACTCTCTTCAAATTCAATTTCAGGAAATATTTTGGCAAGACCATCGTTGATAACAGATTTTTCAAGTAAAAACCCATCATAAGTTCGAACAATTGTAACTTCATAAATGTAATCTTTACAATCTTGTAATGTCAAATCTTCAAATGCTGCTGTCCATTCAGGAATAACAACTTCGGTTATTTTTACATATAATCTTTCTCCGAGTTCTTCTAATGTTTCTTTGGTTACTTTAGTACTATCTTTTTTATTGGTATATGCTTTTTCAAAATAGAATTTTTCCCACTCATCAAATACTTTGGGTTGACATTCTCGTATCAATGCCATAACTGCATCAACTTTATTTGGTCTTGTAAGTTGATAGGTATTACTTGTATAGTTTAGCACTTTTTCCTTTTTACCAAAAGGTTTTGCGTATTTTTTTAATTCTTTTTTAGCCATATTTATATTTCTCCAATTTCTAAATCAGGTAAAATAGTTGGGTTTTGTTGATTTACTCTATTATTCCAGATATTTAACATATTTCGTCTTCTAATTAAAATGTTTTCTGCTCGACTATTTAGCGAATTGAGATTATGTTCAATTTCATTTAAACTATTAATTAAATAAAATCCACGATTACAACTTCCTACTAAATACCCTTGGTCAATTGCATTACGAATTACATTTCGCATTTCAACTTGAACTCCACCATCAGAAATTCCAAAATGAATTGCTAAATTACCTGCTGTAATTGGATGTTGCCTGCCAATATTATTGTTAGCTGTTAAGTGCTTTATTAATTGAGCTACTGTTGCAATATTGTTCCTTTAAATTTACAAATTTTGTTTTATTCTTATAATTTAATGTCAGATCCACATCAGCTAAATCATTTTTAATGAGATGCGCATTCAAAAATGTTTTATTTTTTAAATATAAATAGACCAATAAATGTTTTTTTTCATCGTGTTTCGTTTCATCATATTTTAGAAAAACCTTTTGTCCTTTTGTTTTGAGTTGCAAAAACTCAATAGCTTTTCCGTTTGCTTCTTTTTTTTCTTTTACCCCAATAAGCCTAATAATCAAATCGTTATTTAATTTTATTAATTCAGAACTTATGATTTCTTTTACGGAAAAATAATCTTCTCTTTTTATTGAACCATTTTGGTCAATTTTAGAACCAAATTGAAGTTTTTTAGGGTCAGTTTTTTTATCGAAATTATGAAAGTCTTTAAAAACATATGGAAACTTTTCTATTTCATTTTTAAAGTTAGCACTTGCTTTTTCTTGTTTAATAAAACTATATTCAGAATTAAAAATGTCCCCTTGATTTATTTCTAACTTCCTTTCAATATAGGGTATAAACTCAGAGTTCATCTCATAACCAGCAGAATTTCTGTTTAATTTTTTTGCAGCAAGTGAAGTTGTTCCACTTCCAAGAAATGGGTCTAGAACAGTATCTCCAACAAATGAAAACATTTTAATTAGTCTTTTTGGCAATTCTTCTGGAAACACAGCAATATGTCCATCTTGTCTTGCTCCGCCGAAATTCCAATGACCATCAAAATATATTTTCCATTCTTCCTTGGTCATTTTTGATTGTTCTTTTATCTCTTTACTTGGTTTTATTGGCGTACCCAGTTTTTTAAATAATAAAATAAATTCATAGTCAATGGATAAAATTCCATTTCGTGGTGTTGGATAACTACCCATCAATGAAGCTCCACCAGTTGTATTTGATGTTGTTTTCTTCTGCCATATTATTGCACCCATATAATCAAATCCAATAGCTTCGCAGAATTTTATTATTTCTGTTCGAATTGGTATTACTTTATATCTGCCATAGTATACAGCCCTTGCAAATTGGTCACCAATATTTACACACAAACGACAACCATTATTTAGAACTCTATAACTTTCTTTCCATACAAGATTTAAATTATTTATATATTCTTCATAACTATCATTATACCCAATTTGGTTTTCAGTACCGTAATCTTTTAATTGCCAATATGGTGGTGATGTAATAACTAAATCAACCGATTTATCTTCCAATTCAGCCATATTTCGGCTGTCTCCATTTATAATCTTATGTTTCGTTTTAAAACTCATTTTCTATCCTTTAATTTAAAATACAAAGATACTCATTATAATTTTTGCTTTGTAATTTGTACCGAGCTGTTTTCTTAGCTTGCTTGTAACTAATATACTAAAGGCATTAATGCATTTGTTTTAGCTTGGTATTGCCGGTACTCTTCGCCGTAAGCATCAATAAGTTGTTTTTCTTCAATAGGTATTATTTTTACAATAGATACAACAAGAATAATTATGAGTAAAATTATAATAATTGAATGTATGAGTAATGCCAGCCCTATTGCCATAACAATTACAGCTATATACATAGGATGCCTTACCATTTTAAAAGGTCCTGTTAAAATTAGTTTGTCATTTTTTGATGGTTTTACTGCCCCAAGCCTGAAACTGCTCCATAAAAATATCCTTGTCCAATAAAGTAATACATTTCCTGCAACAAAAAATATCAATCCTATAATTTCAGTAAAAAATGACAAACTCTCATTGCTAAAATCATAGAACATTATATTAAAGGGACTTAGTATGTTTTTTATCAATAATATTGATATTACCGGTGTAATAACCAATATTATTAGTAGGTTAATAACATTATAAGTCCAAACAACCACACCGCCTTCGGGTTTCTGAAATCTTAAAGAACCTTTTGAAAAAACAATAATAATACCTTGTAATACTGAAAATATTAAGATAACAATTCCGAGTGTTTTTATTTCTAAAATATTCATAATATCAACTATTTATTCAAATTGTCATATGCTTTAAAAATTGCAACTTCTTCTTTCATTATTCTGCCTTTCAGTATAACAGCAAACTTTACAATATCTTTTCTGTATTCGCTATCATCTATTTCACCAGTTGAATATTTTTGATAAAGATTCATAACAATCCCTGTTATTTTCTCCATATTGGTGGCAAAGGTATTAAGTGTTATTTTTAATGACGCATCAGTTTCAGCTTCTTTATGTAACGGCGGATATAATAATTTGTCTTCTTTTTTCAAATGAGACAATAATAGTGCTTTTGATTTCATAAGAAGTGCTTTTGCTTTTTCAGGTGTAATACCGGGTTGTTGCAAATCTTGAAAAATTCTACTTATTTCTTTATGTTCTTTTTTTTCATTAAGATAGAAGATATAAACAAAAACTGATACCAAAAGG
>CBDUWQ010000025.1:0-31096 GCA_965370965.1 uncultured Bacteroidales bacterium | reverse complement strand
CTTTTATTTATGCAAAGATAATAAAAATAATTGTAACTAAGTTAACACCTCTAAAGATATTTTTCGTAATCCTTATTATTGCTACAATTCACAATATTGATTACAAATTATTTTCAATGAAACAATTTAACAATGAAGTAAGTTGTTGTGAAAAAAATCAAACAAAACACCATTTTAATTAGTTATAATAGAAAAGTGATAAAATGTTTTAACGGAATAAGAGTATGGATAAAGATTTAGATAAGGCAATAGAGCTTTTCAATAATTATAAATTAGATGAAGCAAAAGATATTTTAGAAGATATTGTTAAATCAGAGCCTGAGCATATTGAGGCATTGGTAACCCTTGGCAAAATACACTCGCGTACCCAAAGCTATGGTGATGCAATGAATATTTTTCAAAAAGTACTTGAATTACAGCCCGGCAATAGTGAGGCTGAAACAGGGTTACAGCTTATTAAAAATATTTTACAACTTACCAATAATTACTATTTTGAGAATCCTTATACAAGCGATGAGTTGTATGATTTTGATAAGTAGTAGATATACCTTAATTCCGCAGTAAGTTTATTAACCTATTGATAGTCATTGGATGACTACTATGCTAAGGTTATTAAAACTGAATATTAAAACTGAAATTAACTAACTAATAATCAACATGGACGAACAGGCAGGTAAGTCATCTGATGACTTGCGGATATTAGGATAAAAAAGATTGGTTGGTTTATAATAATTGTTTATTTTTCTTTTCTATATTACAAAAAAGAAAAAAATGAAAAAAATACTAGCACTTGCATTTCTTACAATTTTAATAACTAATGCTGCTTCATCACAAATATTAATAGCACTGCTATTTGGTGATAAACTAAATGGCGAAAAGGTTGAATTTGGACTAAATATTGGTGGAAATTACTCAACGCTATCAAATGTAAATTCCAATAAAAATAGTCCTGGTTTAAATATTGGAATGAATTTTTTGTTTAAAATAAACGATCGTTTTCATATAAACCCCGCCCTATTTTTTGCATACCCAATGGGAGCAAATAAATTGCCGCTTTATGAAACACCCGATACTAATTTAAACAAGGTGTTAGAGAATGCCAATCTTCAACGAAAGTTATCGTATTTTAGTTTACCTGTTACTATGAGGTACAGGCTATTTGGATTAACCTATATTGAGGCTGGTCCTCAGGTTAGCCTAAAAACAAAAGCTATTGATGTTTTTACAATTGATATTGATGGTGATAACAAACTGGTATATAGTGAGAATGTTAGAGATAAATATACATTGTTTGATTTTGGCGTAACTGCCGGTATTACACAAAAACTACGTAAAAAAGGAGGGGTAAGCATATCATTAAAATACTACAAAGGGTTAATTGATGTGTCAAAAGATGCCGCCTATCCAAATCAAAAAAATGAGGTTTTTTATTTTATAGTTGCTATTCCAATTGGGGGAAACCCTAAAGAAAAAGAAGTTGAGAAATAATAAGTTAAAAGTGCCTAAAGTCATATATTAACTCAAGGCTGGAATTGCAACAAAAAAGTGGGCAAATTTTTAAGACCTATGCCACATCCTTAACCTGATAATATTTCAGCCCTCGAAAAATAGTGGCAGGATATAGCTTGTTCTGTTTTTCACAGAGGGCTGTTTTATATCAAAAAGTATTTTTTTTATGATATTATTAATCTAAACATGCTGAATTCAAGTATCAAATGCAACATTAGGTAATATCCAAAAAATTCACTATATTTAAAATCTACTACATTGGTGTCAGCAAAACCCTACAAAAGATTCCATTTCGTAAATAAATGACAGCTTTTATGAAGACATTAATTAGGAAAAAACGATTAATAGAAATTATAAAATGCCAATGATTTTTTCAATATTAAATATTAATCAAAAAAAAATTGTAAACGAACTATCCAAAGCGTTGGGCTTTGGCATATTGTCAATTTTATTGGCGCAAATTAAATTTTATATGCCAGGTAATGTAGGCAGTATTAGCGATTTACGAGAAATAGCCCTAATTGTAAGTATATTTTATTTTAGGCATTGGATACCAATTATTTTAGTTAGTTTTATTACAGCATTTGCAACACCGGCTGAGTATTCGGCAATTTCTACTTTTGTTGTTCATACCTTTACATTACTTGCGGTATATTACATTTACAAATTGCTTGAACAAAAAATACTTAACCGCTTTTTAATAAGTATAGTATGGTTAATTGTTGCAACTGCTTATTTTTACCTGTTTTTAGTTCCTATCATGTTATTTTTTCATTACTATATTGACTTGACTTTTCATGGAGATATATTTTCAAGGTACATTAATACAATGACTATGATTAGGTTTGAGATGGTTGCAACTGCAGCGATTTCAGCACTATTTTTGCTTAATATAAAATCTTCCGATTTGCTTAAACAGCAAAATGCCGATTTAAAAATATCAAAACAAAAAGCTGAGGAGAGCAGCAGGTTAAAAACAGCATTTCTACAAAATCTGTCGCATGAGATAAGAACCCCAATGAATGGTATTATTGGCTTCTCTCAGTTACTTCAAATAACCCACGATTCAAAAGGACAAATGCTAAAATATACCGAGTTAATTGTAAATAGTGGCAATCAACTGCTACATATTGTTGATGATATTGTAGATGCCTCGGTAATTGAAACAGACCAGATAGTGCTAACCTTATCGAAAAAACAGGTTGCAGAATTTTTTAATGAGCTTAAAATTGTTTTTGAGTTGAAAAATGCTGCAGAAAGCCACAGGATTATTGCCGAAATAAACTGTGATATGGAAGCTGTTATTAAAACTGATATTTATAAACTTTCTCGTATTATTTACCATTTAATTGATAATGCACTTAAATTTTCGGATAAAGAACCTGTTATACTTAACTGCACTATAACTAACAGTTTAATTGAGTTTTATATTAAGGATAAAGGTATTGGAATAGCTAAAAAAAATTGGGATGAGATTTTTGTTGGTTTCAGCCAGTTAGACAATGATTTAATGCGAGAATATAATGGTAGTGGATTAGGCTTAGCCATTGTTAAGGGTTTTGTAACTTTTTTAAATGGCAAAATATGGTTAGAGTCTGAATTAGGTGAGGGTACAACCTTTTTTGTTAAAATACCTTTAGATGCACACGACGAAACTTCATAACGATTTCATTTTAGATATTTAGGTGTTATTTCTTTAGTTAAATGCATATCGCAAATTTGTATTCCTCAATAAAAATATTCTATTTTTCGGGTACCGGAAATGCTATGAATGTTGCCAATTGGGTAGCACAAACTGCCGAATTAAAGTCAATAGCTACACAAATAGAAGATATTGGAAAGCTTGAGAATCGGAAAACACCTTTAATAACTCCCTTAACTACAATAGGTTTTATATCGCCTACACATGGGTTTAATTTTCCACCCGTTATGATGCACTTTATATTTAGGATGCCAAGGGCAAAAGACAATAAAGTGTTTTTAATGAATACACGAGCAGGCATGAAAGCCGGCAAATACTTTTTGCCTGGATTAAGTGGAATAGCATTGTTGCTTGCGGCAGTAGTTTTGTTTGTTAAGGGCTACAAAATTATTGGTATGCAATCCATTGATTTGCCGTCAAACTGGATATCAATACACCCGGCATTAAAACCTAATGTTGTACAATCAATTTACAGACGCAGAAAAAAAGATACTTTATTATTTGCAAGAAAAATAATGTCGGGTAAAAAAAGCTTTAGGGCACTTTTTAATATTATTCAAGATGTATTGCTATTGCCTATTGCTGCACTTTACTACATTATTGGTAGGTTTTTATTGGCAAAATCTTTTATTGCAAGTTCCAACTGTAGCAAATGTGGTTTATGCGTTAAAAACTGCCCTGTAAATGCCATTAAGTGGGTAGATAGCAGACCATTTTGGACATATAAATGCGAAAGCTGCATGAAATGCATGAATACCTGTCCCGAAAGGGCAATTGAAACAGCGCACGGTTTTTTTATAGGCACAATTGTATTGATCAAATCGGTTATACTATATTTTATTTACAGCAAATTACATATTTATGATATAATTTCAAGCTACCTTCCTAAGCAAGTTTCAGAACTTGTTATTAATATAGTTAATGTAGCCATATATTTTGTTGTGTTTATGGCAAGTTACTTTGTATTGCACTATTTAATGCGCATAAAACTAATTGAACGCCTCGTAGTATTTACATCATTAACAAAGTTTAAGTTTTGGCGAAGATATATTATTAACCACAAAAAAAACTAATAACCTGTATCTACCAATTCAATAGCCGTTTTTCGCCTTCAATAGCTTTAATGCCTGAAATTTCTTGGCTAACCTCAATAACACCTCTATAATTATCATTTTCATCTCTAACGGCAAAGTACTGTATAAGTATATATTCACCTTTCATTTTTATCCAAAAATCGGCATGGTTTTTTTCGCCTGTTTTAAACGACTCTACTATTTGCTCAACAATATGCACACTTTCGGGTGGGTGGCAATTGCTAACTTGTCTGCCTATAATGGCTGTGGTACGCGGAAAAATACGCTTTTTAGGGGTTGAAAAATACTGCACAGTATCATTTTCATCAACGTAAGTTATATCAACAGGCAAGTGGTTAAATATAAGTTTAATCTGTTCAACTGACAGCAACCCAGTTCCTAAATCGGCAATATTATTTGACATTGTATTTATATTTTTTTTGATAATGTTTTTTTGAGGTTCAATATATGGAAAACCCAAACTAATAGCTTCATTGGCCATATTTTCCAATTGGTGTTCAGATATGGTGACCAAAATGTATGGGAAGAGTATTTTCTCTTCGCGGAATTTTATGGTTAGCATATTAAAAAATACATCACCAATATAACGGTTAAATTCTTTTATATTTGCAATACCCTCTTTTAGTCCTTTTAGTATGTTTTTTATGTTACGCCTAATATCATCATGAAACGACCACATTATTTGCAGACAACGGTAATCTGTCCAGTTTTGTTCAATAACCGGAAACAGTATATTCTCTTTTATTACATAATGTTGACCAAATATGTAAAGTTTTTCAAATAATTCAATCAATTCCTTTTTAGTTTGGCTGTTATTGGGCTGTTTGTTAAATACCTTAAACACAGTGCTTATTTTGTTTAAAATACTATCCATTTCAGCATTATTAGCTTCTAATACCGCAATAAACGATTTTGGCTTAGGCTTAATGCTTGGGTAATTATCAATTGGTATATGAAAAATATTGATAATCTTGTTTGAGCATGTTTTTAACTCCTCCATTGTATAGCCCTCTTTTACAAGTTCATCAAAAAGGGTAATAAAATCGGTAGGTATTACAGTATTAAT
The DNA here is from genome assembly GCA_965370965.1 of uncultured Bacteroidales bacterium. Classification (GTDB taxonomy): domain Bacteria; phylum Bacteroidota; class Bacteroidia; order Bacteroidales; family SZUA-534; genus GH45. The sequence goes on along the minus strand of CBDUWQ010000025.1, from coordinate 25,725 downwards.
AAACTCTTTGTTATTAATGATAAAACTGCGGGCATTGCCTGTTTTTAACGTTAGTCTTGATACTTCAAGTAGTTTTTTCAGCCTATATTCTTTTGTTTTTGAAAGCTCTGACATATGGTTTGGTTTTAGGTTGTATTAAAATATTTAAACTTCTACTATAATATTCTGCTATTTTTTTTACTGATAAATGTTTACGCCCTGCTATTATTGAAGATGCAGTTGCAGGCATTGATAAAAGACTGCAACAAACTGTTTTTGATACTTTTATTAAAGGTAAATATAACACAAATAAACTTTTAGAGGAACTGGACTAGAACTGGCACTTATAACCTGTATTATGCATGCATCAAGTTTGGGGCAGATACAAGGCGTCGAAAGCCGCTGCTGTTTGCCTACTACAAGGCTTTTGGAACGTAGCAGATGCCCCGAAATTGATGCACCTTTGGTGAAAATGAGAGAAAATAATTTTTCACAAAAAAATCTCAAACTACTGACATGTAGTAACATGTAAATTTTTTATTCGCTTTTATGCATAATACAGGATAAAAATCCTTACAAATATGTTGTTTGATACCATATAAGTTAGAAAAACAAATAAACGTTGGCATTAAAATTACTATTACCATACTGGTACAATAAAGAATGGAACATTATTAAGAGAAAAATACGAAAGTGTAGAACAAATGAAAATAGCATTCTCTATGTTTCATATGCATTATATGTTGCATAGAAGACATGGTGGAGTAAGACGAAAATTAAATGTAAAAACACCTTTTAATACAATTGAAAAATGGCATGAATTAAAACCTGAATTATTTAAAGAAAAACCAATAGAGATTAAAACTAAATTATTAACTATGCAACAAATTTATTATACAAGTCTTAGTAAATAACGTTGTGAAACTTGACAAATAACAATTAAAACCCTTTACGTCTTAACGAGATGAAAAAAGCGATTTATTACACAGTAATCTTACTAATAGTAAGCACATTATTCTTTCAATGCAAAAAGGATAAATCAAATCCTAATGAGGAAGAAGTATTAACCGGCGACTGGGTACCACCAATAGGGATACCCCGCCCAAGTTTCGGCATAGAAGAAACATACCGTATGTATGATGATTCTACCAATAGGAATCCTGAACTAACTTATACAGAAAATGCTGAGGGTGGGTTTTATACTCACTACATTGATTTTGCTATTGGAACTGACACAGATAACCCTTATGGTACAAAAAGTAATCCTCGAAAAATTATTCCTGACGATTTACCCGAAGGCAGTGTTGTCGAAATTAACGGTCTGTATAACGACCCCGGTTTTGGAAACTATTTTATAATTACTGGAGTAGGCAGTAGTGCAAAGCCAATATTTATTAGAGGACTTAAGCAAAATGAAAAAGCTGTTATTAATAAAAAGCTTGTAGTGGAAGGACAATACTTAATCTTTGAAAATATTATTGCCTATGGCGGAAGAATATCATTTTCTAATGCAGGTATAACAGACCACGTTTCTATACGATATTGTGAAATTAAAAATTCCCCAGGGGCATCTTCAATTTTAATATCAGGGGCAGAAATCAATCCGGTTAACAATATAGTAATATATAAAAATGAAATTCATAATGCAGATCAAGAATGGGACCAAGGAAATGATGATACTGATGCATGCGGAGTAATAATCAATTCATTTTCAAATAACATCTGGATAGTGGACAACCATATATATCACTGTAAAGGTTCAGGTATTGCAACAGGTCAGTATGGAAATAATTTAAACGACTGTAATCATATCTATTACGGGAAAAATGTTTGCCATGACAACAGACAAACATCAATTGGCTGCAAAATAGCGAACCATGTCATAATATCACAAAATGTTTCCTATAATCATTTCACAAGCCAAATACAAACAGGAAATGTGGGTGCCGGAATCGGTTTTCAATACGGACCCGAAAATGTTTGGATATTGTACAATGAAATATATAATTCCGAAGCAGGAATAAAAGTTGGTTCATCAAGCGGAGGACATGGAGACAAACATTATTTAATCGGAAACCTAATTTATAATATTAATAGTGAATGTAATGCATTTGAGTGCGGGGCAGCAATTGCTCATAGAGGATCAGCTAATTTGTGTGTTATCAACAATACAATTTATAAAGCAAAACAAGGAATAAAATATGGCAGCCAAAATAAGGATTTATATGTTTCAAGCAATATGGTTTGCGAAATATCAGGAACACACCATTTTTATGCAGCGGGTAACAATAACCTGACCCTTGATAATAATTTATTTTATAACAGTAGCGGTTCGGCTATACTTGATTTTGGAAATACTGACGGAGATGTTGAAATATTTGAACAAGAACGTCCAAATTTGGCACATAATAATTTAGAAACAGCTCCTTTATTCACAAATATATCACAAAACGATTATTCCCTGCAAGAAACTTCGCCCGGAATAGATGCAGGCTTTGAAGATGATGTTTATCAATTATTTGAAAACCTTTACGGAATAGATATCAGGTATGACATTACAGGCAAAAAACGCCCCGAAAATTCTACGGAGTGGGACATAGGAGCCTATGAATATAAACAAGACTAATAATCAAACATAAATAAATAAATTACAAAAAACCTTTGCATCTTAGCGTCTTTGCGTGAAAAAATAAAAAAATGAAAAAAACAATTTATTACACAGTAATTGTACTAACAGTAAGCGCATTGTTTTTTCAATGCAATAAAGAAGAAACAGTTGACCCCGTAGAGGAAGTGTTAACTGGCGACTGGGTACCACCAATAGGAATACCCCGCCCAAGTTTCGGGATAGAAGAAACATACCGTATGTACGACGATTCTACTAATAGAAACACAGAACTTACTTATACTGAGAATGCAGATGGTGGGTTTTATACGCATTATGTTGATAATACTGATGCAAATGCAACAGATACAGATAATCCGTATGGCACAAAGGAAAAACCACGAGCCTCATTACCTAAAGCAAAAGATGTTGCACAAGGTTCGGTAGTAGAAATTCATGGAGGCCCATACACACTTAGCTATACGATTTACACGGCAAACGGAACAAAAGAAGAGCCAATATTTATGCGAGGGTACTCCGAAACAGAAAGATCGCACTTTATTGATGGTGCATTATATCTTAATTGTCAATATTTTATTTTTGAAAACATTGAAAGGACAAAATCAGGAATAAGCATTCGCTCTTTCGAGGACAACGAAGCCCACCATGTAGGTGTCAGAAATTGCGAAGTACATGATTGCGAAGCCGGCATTTCGGCCGTTTGTTACGATAATGGAGAACCTGCAAATAATGTAGTGATTTATAAAAACCATATTCATCCAGATAATTTTAACCCCGATGACGGAACCTTCCCTGAGAATGATGTAGTTGGTGTATATTTTAATCCTAACACAAATAATATTTGGATTATAGACAATGAAATAAGTCATGCTGCAGGCGATGGCGTAGGTGGCGGACATGGTGTTAACTACACAGCCTACAACTATTATGTAGGCCGAAATATTATACATACGTGTGGAGAGAATGCAGTTGACCTGAAAGAAGTCGAAAATATTGTAATCTCTCAAAACATTATGTATAATTTTTATGGGTGGTCCGGAGGTTCGCAAGGTTGTGCCACGGTAGTTCATTACGGTCCAAACGTATCTCCTAAAAATGTTTGGTTTTTATATAACGAAATTTATGACTGTAATGATGTTGCAATACAAGTAGGAGGAGACCAAGAATTTGATGTTCATTATATAGGTAATATAATTCACGATATTTCAAACAGCGAAGGAACAGCGAAGGCTTACAGAACTTGGAGTAGTAGAAAAGTGTTTTTTATAAACAATACCATTTATAATTGCGACAACGGAATAGATTCACGCGTTGACGGCAGCGGTGGAGAACTATATATGTACAATAATATAATATCAAATATGAGAACAGGTGGTTTCCATTTACAAATGGGAGGCTCTAACCATATGGCAAATTCTGAGTTTAAAAATAACCTTTATTATCAAGGAGGTTCTGATATAAAGATAGATTGGGGCGGACACTTATATTCGAACATTGCAGACTTCCAAACAGCCACAAGTCAAGGTGTGGGAAGTATTGTGGGTGATCCGATGTTTACAAACCCGGCTGCAAACGATTTTAGTTTACAAAGCGGTTCAGCGGCTATTGATAAAGCAACAGAACATGATTTGAATGAAAAATTTCAAAGCTTTTTCGGTGTCGATATTAAATTTGATTATATAAAAACAGCTAGACCACAAAACGGAGTTTGGGACATTGGTGCTTATGAATATAAATAAAAATAAATAAACAAATTACAATTAAAAAACTTTGCGTCTCAGCGGCTTTGCGGTTCAATTTCAAAAAATAAATATGTATGAAACACAAATTCAATATTTTAAAATTAATCTCTTTTATAATTTTAATAGGGTTAAGTGTAAACTTGAATGCACAAGATTTTACATCGGTAATTTTTGTCGATAACGAGATTACAGCCAATTTTGTCGATAATTACGACCATACAGCCGGAAGAGGCGATGCAGCAGTTGGTTCGGGAACTTATAATTGTTACAGCACAGTTAAAGAAGCTGCCGGAAATTTACAAGCAGGTGAAACAATGTATATCCGCGGAGGTAGATATGTAGAAAGTAGCATTTATTTAGCATGGGAAAAAGGTACTGCAGATGCATGGTACACAATAAAATCATATCCTGAAGAGTGGGCCGTTATTGACGGAAACCATGAAGTTGACCCTGATGCCTATTCGCCTTCAGTATTTTATGGAACAACCCGCGGTGGGGCAATGGGATATATTCGATTCGAGAATTTAGAAATTACAGGAGCTGGCTATGATATAGATGACCCTGATTACCCAAGTGATATTGCTGCAGGGATAAAATTGAGAGGGGGACCTTTTGTATTCCGATATTTGAATATCCATAATAATTATGGGAGTAATAATCATAATAGTGCAGGTCTTATGCTTGAAAACGGAACCGGTAATACTCTGGTAGAATATTGTCGTTTTAATGCAAACGGGAATATTATAGAAGGTCTCTCAACATCTGTATGCAACCTTATGTTTTTTGCCGATTATAAATATTCAAGTGAAGTAGTGCTATATTCCGATGCAGGCTATCCTACTTGTACACAGAGCAACGAGGTTCGTTATAATCTTTTTGAAGCCGATGCAGGTAATGGGAATTATACAGTTTCAGGGTTTAAACATAAAGGGATGCAAAGGTTAACGGGCTATGAAGATGCCGATCAACAGAACCCAACTGATAGTTTCCCTAATGACGACCAGATGGAAAACAGGGGCGACAAGGTTCACCATAACATATTTTTAGATCATTTGGTTGCCATTGAGATTGATCAGGATTATGCACAGGTCTATAAAAATATAATTTCCATGAAAGACTGGGGAGTAGCTATAGAAGAAAGTACTGCGATACAAGGCAGGGACGAGTATTCAAACAGGCGCGGTCCGTTTAAAATGACCGTGTATAATAATACAATAATAGCTGACGGACAACGGGCAATTCAGCTTCACCCTGTACCGCAAGGCTGGACAGGGGACGTACCTTACGTTAAAGAATATCTTTACAATAACATAATTGAAAATGCCTCAACGGGTTACGATTGGGAAGCGTTATCAATTGAAAGCGACCAGGTAATAGCAACCGGAGGATACCCTTTAGCAGATATTGAGCTCGACAGAAATTATTTTTATGCTTACAATACTGATGATAAAATTATTTATATACAACAGACAAGATATAATAAATCAGAAATAGAAGCCACAGTCTGCACAGATCGGGTATATGTTAATGCCAAAAACTCTTCGGATCCTTTATACGAAGGTACAACAGGGGCTGACCAATATACAACATTGGGGGCGCATATAGTTGAAGGCACAACAACTATTGCCGATGGCGGTATAGGCGGTACACACCCATATCTTACAGAAGTAAGTTTACCATCTTATGTTGGTGCAACAAACTCCGAAGATAATGCTTGGGTTGATGGGGTTTTAAGCCTTGGCGATAATGATGTTTTAATGGCTGGCGATACAACAAATGCTATTTGGATAGAAGGAAACGGAACATCAACAGGAACAGAATCAATAAAAGCAATTGATAATATTCAAATAGCAAAAATATATCCCAACCCTACATCTTCAAACACAACAATCTCATTCAATGTAACAAAAAAAGGTAACTGTAAGGTAATTGTTTATAATTTGCAAGGTCAACAAGTAAAACAATTATTTGCAGGTAAATTAATTGAGGGGAACCATGAAATAAATTGGGATGCAACAAACAAAATAGGGACAAAAGTACCAAACGGACAATACATAATAAGCATACGAACAAAAGAAGCTAAAAAAGCTATTAAAGTTGTAGTAATTGAATAATAATAATATTTAAACAGCAATGCATAATGTGGCAAATGACGGCGAAACTAAATAATAGATGAACGCTTTAGCTAAAAAGTGTTCAACACAAGCTAAATAACATAAATATAAAATTTTCATAATCTTTCAAAAGTCATTTATATTTATGATATTGTTAATCAAACCATATTGAGTATATCTTGAAAATTGAATAGCAAAAAATCATTAACCATATAAAAATCAATTTAGAAATCAATAAAAACTAAAAAACTACCATTATGAGTTCATTACTATTAATACTGATGAAAATAGGCATAAGTGTTCCGATAATCTATCTGATTTTAACAAAATTTTTCAAGAAATCAATTCTAATGAACATAGGGTTAATTATGATAGTATCGACTGTTATATTTGCCATAATTACAAGGTTTGAGGCAGGAGGCAAGATAGATTCGACACTTAGCTTTTTTGTGCAGGTAATGGTTCTTACTTTTGCTTTGTATTTAGTAAAAGTGTTTATAAAAAAGCCTTTAGGCGATTCAATTAATAGTGTTATACAACTGTCGGAGCATAATTTTGATATAGAAATTAATGAAATAAAAGGTAAATACGAACTGAGCGAATTAAACAGAGCTATTATAAAACTCAAAAGCAACTTTAGCAATATTGTTAAAGAAATTGATGAAAACTCTACAGGCTTGGTAAATGCAAGTGAGCAGTTATCTGCAATTGCGCAACAAATATCGCAAAATGCCAACGAGCAGGCAGCAACAACCGAAGAGGTGGCAAGCTCAATAGAGCAGGTGTTATCAATGATAGAATCAAGTACCAAAAATGCTGAGATAACAGAAAAAACATCAACAAAATCGGCAACCGACATAAAGCAGAGTAGCGAAGCATTTATGCAAACAATAAAGTCAGTTTCGGAGATTAACTCAAAAACCGAGATTATTACGGATATTGCGTTGCAGACCAATATTTTATCGTTAAATGCATCAATTGAGGCTGCTCGTGCCGGTGAGGCAGGAAAAGGTTTTGCGGTAGTTGCCCAAGAGGTTGGTAAACTTGCCGAAAAATCAAAGCTTGCATCTATCGAAATAACAGAGCTATCAATAAACGGACAAAATATATCAAAAATAGCAGGGGAGAAGCTTGAAAAAGTAATACCTGAAATTATTAATAGTGCCGAGCTTGTGAAAAGCATTGTAACAGCAAACCGTGAGCAACAAATTGGAGTTGAAGCAATAAGCAGCGCTGTGCAGCAGCTTACCGATATAACAAATAGTAACTCGGCCTCTGCCGAAGAAATGGCGGCCTCTGCCGAACAATTATCGGCACAAGCTGAACATCTAAAAGATTTGGTTTCTGTTTTTAACCTGAATAAATCATGATTTATTCACTTTTATAACACCAACGCTCGCAGTCCGCTTCATGCTATATTGCGTGTTGGCAAACGTCAATTAACTTAACTAATTATTGTATGTAAATTATTTGCATTCCACTAGTATATGTTGCTAAAAAGATATTTTCATTATTATCCATAGTTAAATCCAAAACTCTATCTGAAATAGCATAATCATAATTTACAATAGTCATTGGGCTTGAATGCTCTAATAAACTAATTTTTGCTACAGAACCAACATGTTGTTCAAAGTGGTCATAACTACCCAAAATAGCATAATCTGAATTAATACATAATGCTTGATTATTAATATTTGAACTTCCGAAACCAATTTCGATTATATTATTCTCAACATCGTTGACATTATAAACATGCAGACCCCCATATGAACAAGTATATAGATAATTATTGTTAAAGACTATATCGATTGGGATACTACCCCCTGTGTTGTGCGTAGTGTTGTTTACCAGTTGTGGATTATCAGGAAAAGTGATATCAAAAACATACATTGCCCACTCTCTTTGAGGATCATATAAACCTGAATTTGCATCACCTACATATGCATAATTATTATGTACATAAACACTTATAGCATCACCCATTTCGTCAAAAGAGCCATTTAAAACAGGTAATGATAGATCAGACACATCTATAATTTGTAATCCCTCAAGGCCATTGGCAACATATAGGAAATCATCCTTATAAAAAACTTTCTTTGCTTGACCAGAAGTATTTATTGAAGAAATAATTGATGGATTACTTTTATCAGTAACATCTATTATCTGAATACCTCCAACTGCTCCATCCGCAATAAATGCAGTATTATCTGTTACAAAAACATCTAAAGCATCACCTGGAGTATTTACACTTCCTACTAAAACAGGTGTTGCTAACTCGCTTATATCAAATATTAGAAAACCTCCTGCTTCTCCATCTGCAATATATGCATAATTACCTTCAACTTTTATAGCTCTACAAGTTCCATCTGTATCAAATGAAGATATAACACCATCAGGAGTAGAAGAAATTTCGATTCCGATTGAAGTACTATCTCCATCAACAGTTTTAACTATAAATGTGTAATTCTGTCCTCCTCTTAATTCATTAATTGTATAGTTTTCTGTTGTGCCTGCTAAATTAATTGGCTCAGACAAACTATCGCATTCAATTCTAATTGCATTGACTTCTCCATTAGGATTTGTCCAATTTAATGTAATCTGATTAAATCCATATTGGGCACTAAGATTAGTAACATCTTGCAAAGTCGTATTATCAGGCTCATTATTAGAACCATCATTAGGTACTTCATCATCATTCTTTGAACATGAACATATAACTAAAAAAATGGAAATAAATAGAATTAAAGTTTTTTTCATAGTCTTAAATTTAATTTGTTAAATTACTGTTTTTTTGATGTTTGCCAACGTGTGTGAAATTGATAATAATTAGACAGGCTAAAAAATCAATTAAATATCCCAATTTCCGTTAAACACATTTTTTACAGGACCTTCAAGCCAAATATTATCGTATTTGCTATTTTTTATGTGGTTAAAATATACAGTTAAATTTCCGCCAAGGGTGTTGAAATTAACAGGCGAAGGTTTGTTTTTTAACTTATGCAGAGCAATGGCACTTGCTACTGTACCTGTTCCACACGAAAGTGTTTGGTTTTCTACCCCACGCTCATAAGTAAAAATTTTTGACTCATTGGCTTCGGGAATTACAAAATTAACATTAACACCTTGCGCTTTATAATCATCAGAGTATCGTATGGCTTGCCCTTCATTAAACACATTTAAACCATTGGTATTATCTTTAAAAACTACCAAATGTGGCGAGCCTGTATCCATAAAAAGCCCTAACTTATGTGTCTCAATACTGTTAATATTATTTAACTGTAACAATATTTTATCCATATTAAAATACTCTGCATAATGCTTACCGTCGGGAGCTAAAAAATAAGCTTTGTTTTTTATAATACCTAAATAGTGGGCAAAAGCAACAATACACCGCCCACCATTGCCACACATTGAGCCTTTTTTGCCATCAGAGTTATAAAAATCCATCTCAAAATCATACCCATCCTTTTTTCGTAATACCATTAAACCATCGGCACCTATACCAAACTGCCTATGGCACATATGCTTAATGTTTTTGGCAGAAATAATTATATCATCCTCAAAAGAGTTAATAAGAATAAAATCGTTACCGGTACCATGGTATTTATAAAAACTGAGCTTTTTGTCCATTATATTACCATTTGATTGTTTATCTTTGGTTAAATAAATGTTAAAACAGTTCAAAAATACAACAAAAAATGTATTGCGCTGTTTGGTAATAGTAATTAATTTTTAAATATATGAAACACCATAGCTAGTCTCGATTATTTCGAAAATAAGCAAATTTAACACACTTGCCTGCCGATATTTGTTAAGCGGGTATGAAAATGATTTATATCTAAATATATAAAATGGAAATATAATAGATTTTAGATTATATATTTTCTATGTGTTCTATGAGCTTCCTACTTTTCGGTAGGCAGGTCTGTGGTTAAAATTAAGATTTATGAAAAAGAATTTAGGATTTGTTTTGGCATCGTTTTTAGGTGCATTTATAGCAGTAGGTGGTTATGTAACTTTTGTTAACCATAAAACAGAGTCAAAAACAGTAGTTCATAAAATAATAACCGAGCCTGTAAATACAAAAATAGTTAGTTATACACCCGGCTTTAGTTTTGTTGATGCAGCCGAAAAAACAGTTCATGCTGTTGTGCATGTAAAGGTTAGAAGCCAACTTAGTGGATATGATAACACTTTTTATAATTTTCTTTTTGGCAAGCCCGATTACTCTAATGAGCCTGCACCCGTTGTTTCATCAGGTAGTGGGGTTATTATTTCAAACGATGGATATATTGTAACTAATAACCATGTTATAGATGGAGCCGATATTTTAGAGGTTACACTTAATGATAAACGCACATTTGTTGCCGAAGTAATTGGAGCCGACCCAACAACCGATATAGCATTAATAAAGATTAAGGGAGAAAATTTACCTTTTATTCCGTGGGGCAATTCTAATAAACTGAGGGTTGGCGAATGGGTTTTGGCAGTAGGCAACCCTTTTAATTTAACATCAACTGTAACTGCCGGAATAGTTAGTGCCAAAGCACGAAGCATAAATATATTTAATAAAAGTACAGCTATTGAAGCATTTATACAGACAGATGCTGCTGTTAACCCAGGTAATAGTGGTGGGGCTTTGGTTGACACCGAGGGCAAACTCGTTGGTATTAATACAGCAATAGCCAGTCCAACAGGCTCTTTTTCAGGATATTCATTTGCAGTACCTCAGCAAATAGCACAAAAAGTTGTAACCGATTTGTTGGAATATGGTGTAATTCAGCGAGCATTTATTGGTATTAGTATTACAGATGTTACATCTGATGAAGCAAAAAAACATGGTATAACTACCACAAAAGGTGTTTTGGTTAGTAACGTAGCCGATGGTGGTGCCGCACAAGAAGCCGGAATTAAAGCCGGAGATGTGATTTTAAAGGTAAAAGACGTGCAGGTTAACAGTACTGCCGAATTACAAGAGCAGGTTAGTCAGCATCGTCCAGGAGACCAGATTTCTGTTATAGTTATAAGAGGCAATAAAGAAAAAAAATTACTACTTACTTTAAGAAATATTGACGGCAAAACAGAAATGGTAAAGGCTGAACCATATTTGGAATTATATGGAGCTAAATTAAGCAATTTATCATCTGAAAAAGCCTCTAGCATAAGGATTAAAGGTGGCGTACAGGTAGTTTCAATATCAGATGGTAAATTCAAATCGGCTGGTATTAAAAATGGGTTTATAATAACCTCAGTAAACAGGCAAAATATATATGATATTAATGATTTAAAAATGATATTAAAGAAACTTGATGGTGGTATATACATTGAAGGAGTTTACCCTAACGGAATTTCGGCATATTATGCCTTTGGTATATAGAATTTTTTTATACTTTTGTAACCCTTTTATCCAAAATACGTAAAAGTTGGATGAATAGTGAAAGTCAAAAGGGATGACAATATAAATTTAAAAGAAAAAAACAAACCTGGCTATGAATTGTTAATAATGGTCAGGTTTTTGGTTTTGAATGAACCTTTTAATATAATTTTACAAAGAAGAGCTTTAATATGAGACAACTAAAAATTACCAAGTCGATTACTAACCGTGAAAGCGCATCGTTAGATAAGTATTTGCAGGAGATTGGTAAAGAGAATTTAATTACTGTTGAAGAAGAAGTTGAGTTAGCCCAGCGGATTAGAAAAGGTGATAGGATTGCTTTGGAGAAATTAACTAAGGCAAACCTTCGTTTTGTGGTGTCGGTGGCAAAACAGTACCAAAACCAAGGTTTAACTCTGCCCGATTTAATTAATGAAGGTAATTTAGGATTGATAAAAGCAGCTGAAAAGTTTGATGAAACCCGTGGTTTTAAATTTATTTCATATGCTGTTTGGTGGATTCGTCAATCAATTTTACAGGCTTTAGCCGAGCAATCAAGAATTGTGCGATTACCATTAAATCAGGTTGGTTCATTAAATAAAATTAATAAGGCATATAGCAAATTTGAGCAAGAGAATGAGCGTACCCCTTCACCTGAGGAGTTGGCTCATGTATTAGAACTGCCTAAAGAGAAAGTGGTTGATACTTTGCGTGTATCAGGTCGCCATATATCGGTTGATGCACCTTTTGTTGAAGGTGAAGACAATAGTTTGTTAGATGTACTGGAGAATAAAGACAGTCCGATTGCTGATAGCAAGCTAATAAGCGAGTCGTTATCCCGTGAAATTGACAGGGCTTTAACAACTTTAACTGAGCGCGAACGTGATATTATACGCCTTTTCTTTGGTATTATGTGCCAAGAAATGACACTAGAGGAGATAGGAGAAAGATTTGGCTTAACGCGCGAAAGGGTTCGTCAAATTAAAGAGAAAGCAATACGTAGGTTGCGTCATACATCAAGGAGCAAATTACTAAAAACATATTTAGGATAAAATATATTACAAGCACTTACTTCATAATAAACAAAGCAATATTTGGTGTATGGATTAAGTTTATAAACTCTTCAATTGATAAAAAAAATAACCCACTTTATTACTAAGTGGGTTTTTTATTTCATTTTTCATTTTTGTTTCAATTTTCTAATTATTCGTATTAATTTCTTTACATTTAAGTCATAACAATATGAGCAGTTACAATTATATAATTGTAACAAACCGGTATAGTTAATCGTTAATACAATTATTAAACAAAAAGTTATTTTTAAAAACAAACCAATTAAAACTTAATAAATATGGATAGTGCAGCAAAAAAAATAACATCGTATGTTTTAGCAGCATTTGTAGTAATAGTTACTGCTCTTGCTGTTTTGGCTATATGGGATATTATTACACTTGAAGATGTAATGCGTAAAATAATGACATCATTATTAGTGATTTTTGCATCGTCAGTTGTAACGCTATTTATTTTTAATGTGGTTATTAAAGATAAATAATGTTTCTTTTTAAATAGAACCACTAAACTTCTTTTTCTGAACGTTTGGGAATTGACAGGCAGGTTATTGTTTGGCTGCATAACCTGCTTGAGTGAAGGTTTCTTCTATGTTCCTTCAGGTTATACTGTAGTCCGGTAATACCGGACTACTTTTTTTGGTGTTTTTTACTGATTTTCTCAGAAAACTCGTTTGCTGAAATTAATTTCCCTTTCTTTTAAACTCATCTTCAAGAATTCTTTCAACAGTTTTAACATCAATTCTTTTACCAATAATATTTTTGTCTTTATCTAATAAATAAATTGATGGTGTTGCTTTAATATCGTAATTATGCCTAAAATTTGATTGGTTGTATGGATCCCATGCATTTATCCAATTATCAATATTTTGTTTTTTAATATATTCAATCCACTCTTCTTTTTCAAACTGGGTGTAAATACCTAAAACCTCAACACCTTTTTCCCAATATTTATCTGATAGTTCTTTCATTTTTGGTGTGGTTTTTTTACAATGCCCACAACTGGGTTCATAAAAAAACAAAACAGTATATTCGGCTTTTATCTGATACAATGAAATAAACTCGTCGTTTGGGCTCAATAACCTTATTTCATGAGCTTTAACACCAATTAAATTTGGTTTAATCTCTTTAACACGTTTTTCAACCTTTTTTAACCAAACCGAATCGGCCCAGTGCGCCCTGCCATTTAAATAGTACGATTCAGCAAAAAAAACAAATACCTTATCCATACCCATAATTTCAGAGTTATTGTATTTATTAAAAAGCAACTGCAAAGTATATTTAAAAACCTCCTCGTTAACCGATGCTTTTTTTAGTACAGCCTTACACTCTTTAATTACAGTATCGGGTATTGGTATAATCATTTTTTTAAAATAGCGATTAATTTTAGGATGGTAAAATTGTGTTCTAATTAGTCTTTCATCAGTAAAATTAACATAATCAAAGTAGTGTTTTTTATAATATTTATATTGAAATGCCGAATCTAAAATATTGCCATTTTCATCTTTAGGTGGTTCAGGTATATCAATCTCTTTGTTGCATAAAAGTATTGATGCCAACAGTGTTTTTGGATGCTCTTGCTCAATTTCGTTCCAATTGGCTTTAACCTCGTTATGTAGTAATTCTAAGCTGTCTTTTATTCTTTTAGCCTCTTTATCATCATCAGTTGCTTTAAGCTTTTTACGCAAATTTATGGCCATCTCACCCTTATTTGTCATAAACGTTTGATATTTCAAATATAAATCCATATCGGCACTTCCACTTGCTGTCAGGTTTTTAGTAAGCGAGCCGGCATCGTCGTTATATATTGTTGAAAGGCTAAACTTTTGATCTTTATCAATTATCACTTCAAAAAACATATTTCCGGGAACTAAAACAAAATACACACCGCCTTTTAAAGTATCGTTGCCCTGAAAAGTGCCACGTCCTTTTTTGTCAAGCAATAAAGTGTCTTTTGCATATTGTTTGTCGCCAAAGTAATAGCCCAAATAAATTGTGCTGTCTGCCAAATTATCAATCTTAACATCTATTTTATAATTTTGGGCTAATAGACTGTTTGTGTAGCTGCCAAACAATATTATAAGTACAATAAAATTTAGTTTTCTCATCTGTTTTGTATTTTAAATCTAAAAACTTGCCAAAAATACTAATAATGTTGTTATTATTGAATGGTTTTATATTAGAATTTTGTGACAATGCAATTTTAAGGTGTTGCAAAAACACATCTGATAATTTTATTCAACATTTTTTAATTTTAATAGTTATAGAACTATTAATAAGTATTATTATTATGTATATTTGGGTTTAAGAAAAAAAAAATATTTTAACAGACAAATAAGGTATATTTATGTCAGAGCCTTTATCATATAAAGATTTAGAAAAAATTGTTGAAGAACTAAAAGAATCTAAAAGGCGACTTGAACAGTCTATTGAGCAAAAAATTAGCGTATTTGAATCAAAGGAGAATTTATATAATCAGATTATTAATCATACCCAAGAGGGGGTAATAGTAATACAGGGTGAAAAATTCAAATATATTAATAAAGCAGCTTTAAAATTGCTTGACACTAACAGAGAAGATGCTGAAAATATAAAATTCTCTGAAATTGTGCATCCTGACCAAAGAGGAGAGGTTATTAAGTATATTTCACAAATTGTTTCGAATAAAAAAGTTAGTACTGAAACCGAAAGTAAGATAATTACACTTTCAGGAAGAGTAATACCTGTGCATATAATTTTTAAGAAACTGGTATTATCAAATAGTCAGGTTTCTGTTTTAGTGCAAATAGATAATATTCAAAAAATTAAATCAAAAGAGAAAGAGGTTAATAATTTACGAAAAGCCGTTGAA
This sequence comes from uncultured Bacteroidales bacterium, assembly GCA_965370965.1. Taxonomy (GTDB): domain Bacteria; phylum Bacteroidota; class Bacteroidia; order Bacteroidales; family SZUA-534; genus GH45. The sequence continues at coordinate 9,972 of CBDUWQ010000025.1, read as the reverse complement.
TTTCTTGACCAACATATTGAAGAAGGACTTTTGTTGCTGCGAAAGCCTAAAGGTGATGATAACACTCTGTTTGCATGGCCAATAGAAGACATAAACAATGCCGGTTGTAATATTATAGAGAAAGAAAAAAACGAGATTATAGGAAAAATGATTGGTGATTTTCTTGAACCGTCTGAGGATTTTCCTGTTCCTGAAGATATTGACTCCAATTTTAACAATGAACTTGAGATTTTTATAAAAAACCAAAATAAATATTTTAAGTTTAGTATTTACTCAGTATCAAAATCGTTGATAGCTTGTAAAATTGTTGATATTACTGAATTTTACCTCACTAAAGAGCAATTAAACAAAAACTTACAGAGAAATGAGCTGTTTACTGAAATATTGAATGTATTTAATTCGGAACAAAGTTATAAAGACAAATATGTTCATGTATTAGAGCGAATAGGATACCATTTTAATACAAAAAGGATTATTATATTCTATAATCAAAGTAAGAAAGGGTTTATAAAGTTTCAACACTCGGTAAAAAACACACCACTTTTGCCCCAAAACTTCAAAATAAATTTTAATAGGGTTCCTTCATGGAATAAAATGCTTTTAGAACGAAAAATGATTCTTGGTTTTTCGCCAAAATATATGCCCGACGATATACGTGATTTTCTTGCAGAAATAAAGATTAATAACGCATATGTGTTTTCAATATTTGTTGAAGATGAGCTTTTTGGTTCGGTTTTATTTGAAAATAACTGCAAAAATGCATGGGATACCACTGATATTAACTATTTAAAAATGGTTTCATCTCTTATTTCAAACCTTATTTCACGAAATCATTTTGAAGATAAGCTTTTACAGGCAAAAGAAAAAGCAGAAGAGGCTGATAGGTTGAAGTCATCGTTTTTAGCAAATATGTCGCACGATATTCGGATACCAATGACAGCAATTATTGGTTTTTCAGATTTGCTGGCCGACCCCGATTTAACTATTGGCGAACGCGAAGAGTTTGTTGAGCTTGTAAGCAACAGTGGGCAAGATTTACTTACATTAGTTGATAACATTGTTGATGTTGCCAAAATAGAGACAGGGCAACTGCGCATACAAAAAGATAAATATTCATTATCGCATATTTTTAAAGAGCTTTTCTCAAACCATTGCAAAAACAACAAGCTCGAAAATCAAGACGACCTTGAATTGATACTTGATTTTCCTGATAAATATAAATCTGTACAGTTTGAAACCGACTCCTTTAGGTTTAAGCAAGTTTTAGATAATTTAATTGATAATGCAATTAAATTTACCGACAAAGGGACAATACATTTTGGCATCAGCAATGTTTGGCCTGATAATATTGAGTTTTATGTGCAAGATACAGGCATGGGAATAGCCGAAGAAACTCAGGATATTATTTTTATGAGATTTAGCAAAATTGACCGTTCATATACCAAAGAGTATAATGGCACCGGACTAGGGCTGGCCATTTGCAAAAGCCTTGTGGAGTTAATGGGTGGCGAAATTAGGGTAGTCTCTTATCCCGGTAAAGGCTCGGCCTTTTATTTTACACACCCATTGCCTAAAGAGGCCAATGAAGCAATTAATAAAAATATTAGTAAAAATAAGATATTTTACAATTGGGAGGGTAAAACAATATTAATTGCAGAGGATGTTGAACAGAATTATAAGTTTTTAGAGCACATTATTGCCCCATCAAAAGCAAAAATAGTGTGGGTAAAAAATGGCAAAGATGCGTTAAACTTCTTTAAAGAAGGCAATGCTTGCGATTGTGTATTAATGGATATAAGAATGCCCATAATGAATGGTATAGATGCAACAAGCAAAATATCAAAACTGAGTGCAGTGCCAATTATAGCACAAACAGCATATACCCTTGGCGATGAAAAACAATTAGCCATTAACGCAGGTTGTGTTGATTATATACCAAAACCGGTTAATGCTGCTATTTTACTAAAAACCATTGAAAAACACATGATCCAGTCAATAGAAATTAGCTAAATTCAGTAATCTAATCATTATTTTATATCCGATTGCCTGTTAGTATAGGTAGGCATGAAAATTATTGAAATAAATAGCGAGTTCACTCCAAAAACATAGTTTTTGTGAATTTGTGAAATTTTACCATTTATAAATAATTGATAATATGATTATTGAAATTTTATATTTGTACACCTGCCTAACTGCGTAGCAGGTAGATTTGTGGCTAAATTATACTTTTTGGAGTGGACTCAATAGCTATTTCAACATGAAATAAACAGCGTAGGCAGTGAGTGGGGCATTCTAATAATTTACTTATATTTGTGCGTTTTTTTAACTAATCAATATTAAATAAATAAAACATTAATTATGAAACTTCTTGAAGGAAAGGTGGCAATTATAACCGGCGGTTCGCGCGGTATCGGAAAACAAATAGCTATCAGATATGCAAAACAGGGTGCAAATGTGGCTTTCTCTGACCTTGTTGTTGACGAAAACGCAAAAGCTGTTGAAGATGAATTAAAAGTTTATGGGGTAAAGGCTAAAGCATATGCATCGGATGCAAGCGATTATGAAGCTTCTCAAAAATTTGTAGATGAGGTTGTTAAAGATTTTGGTAAAGTTGATATATTAGTTAATAATGCCGGTATTACACGCGATGGATTATTAATGAGGATGACCGAGGACCAGTGGGATATGGTTTTAAAAGTTAACTTAAAATCGGTTTTTAACCTTACAAAGGCCGTGCAAAAATACATGTTAAAACAGCGCCATGGCTCAATTATTAATATGAGCTCGGTAGTTGGGGTACGTGGCAATGCAGGCCAGGCAAACTATGCAGCATCAAAAGCCGGAATTATCGGTTTTACAAAATCGGTAGCCCGCGAGCTTGGATCACGCAATATACGCTGTAATGCTATTGCCCCGGGGTTTATTGAAACCGAAATGACTGCCCAGCTTCCTGATTCAGATAAAGAAGTTTGGCTAAAAGATATTCCGTTAAAACGCGGAGGTAAACCCGAGGAGGTAGCTGATGTTACCGTATTTCTTGGTTCAGAACTTTCGTCGTATGTTAGCGGACAGGTGCTGAATGTATGTGGCGCTATGCTTACTTAGGGTTTTTATTGCAAAGACTAAATAATTAAAACTCAGCCTAACATTATATGTGGGTTGAGTTTATTATTTGATGCTTATTAAAATGAATTTTTCATCATCATAATTAATCCTTGTGAACTCCTTTGTAATTACTGCTCAAAGCATTTATTGGTTATTTTTAATTATTGGCATTTCGGGTGCAATAACATATTTATTGTATTATAAAAACCTTATATCTTCAGACTTAGACAAGTCAAAATCGCTCTTTTTATCAATAATCCGTTTCTTTTCCTTAATATTCATAGGATTTCTTTTGTTGGGTCCGCTAATAAAAATTATTACCTCTAAAACGCAAAAGCCCATTGTTATTATTGCTAACGACAATTCTCAATCAATGGTTTTGTCAAAAGACTCAACCTTTTTGCGCGATAGTTTTCCCGGTTTATTGAATACTCTTGAAAAAAAACTATCTGAAAAATACGATGTGCATACCTTGCAATTTGGCGATTCGGTTAATAGCTTGTCGGCTACGTTTACCCATAAGGAGACCAATTTTGAGAGCTTATTTAATGAATTTAATACTACATTTTTTAACAGAAATGTTGGTGCCCTAATTATTGCAAGCGACGGTTTATATAACAAAGGTATTAACCCGCTGTATGCCTCGCAAAATCTACCATTTCCTATATATACAGTGCCTTTTGGCGATACTGTTTTAAATACCGATATAGCCATTTCAAAGGTTGATTATAACAAAGTAGCTTTTAAAGGGAGCAAATTTCCGGTAATGGTTAGCGTTTTGGCCAATTTATTACAAGGCAAAACAGTTAAGGTAGATATTACTGATAATAGTGGTAAGGTAATAAAATCGCAAAATATAATTATTGACAATAATAGTTTCTTTAAAAAAATACCTTTTTACTTAAATGCCGACAGCTCAGGTATTTTTGAATATACTGTAAAAGCTGCAATAGATGGCTCTGAATTGAATTTACTGAATAACACAAAGAAAATATACGTACAGGTTGAAGAGAATAAACGTAAAATACTACTGTTACAGAATGGTTATCATCCCGATGTTGCTGTATTTAAACGTATTATTGAAGCCACCCCTGAGTTTGAAATTGATATAAGCAATACTAGTGAATTTAAAAAGGATATACTTGATTATGCATTGGTAATTTTGCACCAGTTACCATCAAATAGTAATAATTTACAAAAAGTTTTACCGGCATTGGTTAAAAATGAAATACCATTACTATTTGTATTTGGTAAAGAGACATCGGTTAAATCGGTTAATAATTTGGACTTGCTTTTAAATATTGACCAAAAAAATAACTTGTTTGATGATGCATTACCAACTATCAATAAGGAGTTTACCCTTTTTAACACTACTGTTGACAATCATTTAATTAGTGAAATGACTCCTCTTTACGTCCCATTTGGTTTGTATAATAATATGCTTAAAAACCATGTATTGTTATATCAGAAAATTGGACAGATTGAAACACGCAAACCGCTTTGGGCTTTTAATGAAACGGGGCAACAAAAAGTGGGCTTTATTTTGGGCGAGGGTTTATGGAAATGGCGTTTGCGAGAGTATAAAGAATATAGAGATCATTCAATAACAGATGAATTGGTGGTTAAAACCATTCAATATTTAGCATTAAAAAACAGAAAAGATCCATTTGTTATTAATTATCCAAAAACAATTGGCGAAAATCAAGAAATACACTTTAACGCAAAACTATTAAATGCTTCAAATGAATTAGTTAAAGATGCTGTAATTCAACTAAATATATTTGATAATGAGGGTAATAAATACACTTATACATTTGAGCAGACTAATAATAGTTATTCGGTTAATATTGGTGTTTTAAATATCGGAAAATATGCATTTAAGGTGTCAACTCAATTGGGAAATATCGCATTTAACAAAACTGGCACTTTTATTGTAAAGGAAAATATGATTGAACAAACAAATCTAATTGCCGATTATAATATGCTATATAAACTCTCAATAAATTCCAATGGAAAACAAATTGACAAATACAACATTGTTGATTTAGTTAATATTATTGAAGAAAATACCAATATAGCTCCGGTTGTTTACATACAAAAAACATTGCGCGAGCTTATTCATCTTAAATGGCTGTTTGTATTATTGGCATTTATGCTGGGAGCAGAGTGGTTTTTTCGCAAATTTTGGGGGATTATTTGAGTTTAAGGTTAAAAAGTTCATAGTTTAAGGTTATAGATTTAGAATTTAAAGCATTGCATTTTACCTTAAACCTACAAAGGTTTTTATTTGCGTTTATTAGGAACTTGTGCAATAACCTATTCACCTATTTAAGTGAATTGAAATCCGTGTTAACCTGCCAGCCGTCAGGCGGATTAGTGTAATTAGTGGACAAAAATAATCCGCTTGTGAAATTGGTTTTTAAACAGATAAAATAATAATGAATAAGTTAAAAATACACATACAAATACTATTGTTTGCACTTGTTTCATTTGCTTTAACAGGATGCTATTCGTTAGGTACTGTTGAAATTGAGGTAATTAAACCTGCTAAAATTACTATCCCTTCAAATATTAGAAAAGTTTTAATAATAAATAATAGTTTAAGCTTTCCTGCCGACTCTTTTAAAAACAAGATTCAAAAAGGGCTTTTTAAGCTCGATACTTCTACTACACAATTAGTAGCAAGTTATGTTAATGATATTATAAATGAGTCGCCAAGATTCGATACAAGTATCTTGATTAATGATATTTACTTTAGAAAACCTAAAGATTTACTTCAACCTATTGAATGGCAAAATGTAAATAAACTGTGCACACAATATAATAGCGATGCACTGATTTCGCTTGAAGCATTTGGTATTTTTGATAGTATTTTACGCATAAATTACTATGATGGCTATACTTTAACATCATATAAAACCCTTGCTTTAATTGCAAATTCAATGTGGAGGGTGTATTTAATGGATGAGCATAAAGTTTTAGAAAAGAGGATTTATCGCGATACCTTATATTTTGATGAAATAAACTCAAAAAAAGAGTATTTTAATGCAATAGAACAATCTAAAGCTATAAAGTTTTTCTCAAATGAAATTGCATTAAATATATCAACAAAAGTGGCCGATAGAATGGCTCCTTATTGGCTTGCTGTTCAGCGTAGTTTTTTTATTAACGGAAGCAGCGAAATGCAACAAGCTGCAAAATATGCCTATGCCGATAACTGGCATGGAGCAACCCTAATATGGAAAGAAATGACAACTAACGAAAACAAAAGGTTATCGGCAGCAGCCTGTTACAATATGGCACTGGCTTGCGAAGTAGAAGGCAAGTTGGATATTGCTAAAAAGTGGCTCGAAGAATCTGTAATGCAGTATAACACTTATACTGCCCACGAATATTATAAACAAATACAACTGCGAATTAATGAATCGGAAAAACTTGATAAACAATTTGGGGTTGAGGAGTGAGGAGTTGGAAGTTCAAAGTTCAAAGTTGGAAGTTCAAAGTTCAAAGTTTAAAGTTTAAAGTTGGAAGGTTTTAGGTTTAAAGTTTAAAAGATTGAGGTTAAAGTGTGCAATTTAACAATTTAACAATTTAACAATTTAACAATTTAACAATTATAACATGTACAACACCATTTTTTTTATAATTATAGCAATAATAGTATTTGATTTTATTTTTGAGCGAATTATGGAATGGCTTAACAGTAGTTGGCGTTCAAAACCCATACCCAACGAGTTGCAAGGTATTTATGACGAGTCAAAATACAAAAAGCAGCAACAGTATTCAAAAGTAAACTCAAGGTTCTCATTTATCACATCAGGGCTTAGTTTTGTGGTTATGCTGGTATTTTTGGTGTTTCATGGATTTGGCTGGTTGCATTACACAATAAGCAACTATATTAGCAACCCAATTGTTTTAGGATTGCTGTTTTTTGGGGTACTCTTTTTTGCAATGGATATAATAGGTTTGCCTTTTTCTATTTATGACACTTTTGTAATTGAACAAAAATTCGGGTTCAATAAAACCACACGCAAAACATTTATTCTCGACAAATTAAAAGGGTATATGCTTTCAATTATTATTGGAAGCTTGATATATGCAGTAATATATAAATTTTACGAATTTTCGGGTGAGCGGTTTTGGATTTACACATGGGCTATTTTAGCTCTGTTTACTCTGTTTATGACGTTGTTTTATAGTAATTTAATTGTACCTCTGTTTAATAAACAAAAACCTTTGCCAGAAGGTGATTTAAAAACAGCAATAAATAAATTTGCATCAAAGGTTGGATTTAATGTGCAAGAAATTTACGAAATTAACGGTTCAAAACGCTCAACGCGGGCAAATGCCTATTTCACAGGTTTAGGTCCCAAAAAGCGTATTGTATTGTACGATACATTAATTAAAGAGCTGACAACTGATGAATTGGTTGCCGTTTTGGCACATGAAATAGGGCACTACAAAAAAAAGCATACCATAAGTGGGCTAATACTCTCTTTGCTGCAAATGGGACTAATGCTTTTCTTATTATCGTTGTTTATCTCTAATCCAAACTTATCAAAAGCTTTGGGAGTTGATGTACCAGCATTTCATATTGGTTTAATTGCATTTGGTCTATTATATACACCATTTTCACTAATTACTGGCTTATTTATGAACATTTTATCAAGAAAAAATGAATATCAGGCCGATGATTTTGCAGCAAATAACCATAACAATGAAGCATTGATTTTAGCACTTAAAAAATTGGCATCAAACAACTTAAGTAACTTAACACCACACCCTTTTTATGTAAATATTAATTATTCGCACCCCTCATTATTGCAACGCATAAAAAATTTAAAAAAACAATAACTCATATATTTTGTTTTATTGTTGCTATAAATAATGGTTATTACTAAATTTGCTGCAAACGAACCTTTTAAACGTAAGGTTAAGAACAATTAAACAAATAGGAATTTGATGGAAGCAAAAAGAATAGCAGGCACAGATGAAAGTCCTGATATAATATTGGATAAAGAAACAAATGAATTTAAGTTTCAAGGAAAATCATTACCTGAGGATGTCAGGGAATTCTATAATCCGGTACACAAGTGGATTGAAGATTATGTTGAAAATCCTAACGAAGAAACCATTGTAGAATTTAATATGGAGTATTTTAATTCCGCATCATCAAAACAAATATTGGATATTTTAGAGCGTTTTGCTGTATTAGTTGAAAACGGCAAAAAAATATCTGTTAAATGGCATTTTATGGAAGATGATGAGGATATGGAAGATGCAGGTGAATCATATGCCGATATTGTTGATGTTCCATTTGAGCTAATTAGTTATTAAAGCAAAACTTGCTTTTAATTAATATGCTCGGCTTTTATACCAAATTTAATAAATTTTACCTAAAATTATACACAATATTTTATGCTAAGGTTGCTATTGTTGGCATTTACAATATTGGTAATTACAACAAATATATTTGGGCAGGTATATCATTACGAAACAGGTAAAGTTATAGCCGTTAATGATTCAAACCAAATTATTTGGCAAAAAGGTACATATAATAATTACCCTGCCGACTATGGTACGCTTATAGTAAAAGAGAACCGCAATAAAAAAAACAGCAGGTATATAAATATTCCTGTTATCCGCATTAAGGCAGCAAATCCCGATTCGTTAAACATTCCTGTTTTTTTATTAAATGGCGGTCCTGGTGAAAGCAATTTTCAGCCCCAGCTTTTTTTTGATGAATTATTAATAAAGCATGATATTGTATTGGTTGGCTACCGAGGCGTTGATGGCTCTGTTAAGCTAAATTGCCCTTGTATGAAAAATGCTTTAATGAATGACACCATTAATATAGATAATTCGGCACAATTGTTTCAAATAGCAGCCAACTCCTGTTTAAAGCAATGGAAACTTGATAGGGTAGATGTTTATGGCTATTCAATGGACGAGGTTGTTGATGATATTGAAATTACCCGGAAAATTTTAGACTATAATGAGATTAGTTTGCTCTCATTTAGTTATGGCACAATGCTTAGCCAATTATATTATCAAAAATATCCTCAAAATATATCTAAAATGGTTTTAATAGGAGCAAGACCATTAAATGAGTTTTTGTTTACAGGAGATTATTTTAACCAACAGATTATTAAGCTTTTTGAACATTATAGAAAACCCAAACTTACATATAATGGCGATTCGCTAAATTTATTGTTGTCAGATATTAATAATTTATTAGATACGGTTATCAATAATAATAAAGAGTTAAACCCATATAGGTTTTTGCTTTTTGGTTTCTCAAAATTGTATTCAATGGATGATATTGAGAAGGTTTTTAAAGCTTATGAAGAAGCATTTAATGGTAATTCAAAAAAACTTATTAACCTCTATAATCAGTTTTACCGCAATTTTCCGGGTGAAATTATTATAGGCGATATTTTACTGAAAAAGCAGGGTAGGGTTACATTTGAAAAAAACAGTTCAAATACAATTGGAGATAAAATTACTAATGTGGTTAATTCGTTGTATAGCCCAAAAATACAACTGCTTGTGAATAAAACAACCAAACAATACCACACTACCGATTCGTCTGAAATAATGTTTATTATGGGTAGTTTTGATGTGGCATCGCCAAATAACTGCATTGGCAAAAGCAACTATTTAAATTATATAAACTATACATCTATTACAATACCTGATGCAGGGCATCTTGATTTGTTTTATTCAAAACAAAAAAGGGTTAAAAAGGAGGTTTTGGGTTTTTTATTGAATTAATCCGATAAATTGCTTACTTATACCGATTGTGAATCAAGGTTACCGATATACTTCATTAGCATTTGTATATCAGTTTTGATTCTACATCGGCAT
>CBDUWQ010000024.1:0-32276 GCA_965370965.1 uncultured Bacteroidales bacterium | reverse complement strand
AATAATAACATATTTTATCATGCATATTTTTTAGATATTTTAGATGACATTAATGTTCTATACCTAATATTTATTTATCAGTTATATTATGGAAACCTTACAACTTACTATTGAGAATAATATTGCAACTATTACATTCTCGCGTCCAGAAGCTTTAAATGCACTAAATTCAAATGTGTTTTTTGAGCTAAACAAAACACTTAACGAGTTAAAATATAACCAAAACCTTAAGGCTGTTATTTTAACCGGCGAGGGAAAAGCATTTATTGCCGGTGCCGATATTGCTGAAATGAAAGACAAAACCAAAGCTGAGGCTTTTGAATTTTCACAAAACGGCCACCAAACATTTAATAAGCTCGAAAACTTTCATGTACCTGTATTTGCTGCGGTAAACGGCTTTTGTTTGGGTGGCGGACTGGAATTGGCACTTGCCTGCGATTTTATTATTGCATCTGACAAGGCAAAATTTAGTGCCCCCGAGGTAAACCTTGGATTAATACCCGGTTTTAACTGCACACAGCGCCTGCCACGGGTAGTTGGCGCTGCAAATGCAAAATACCTGCTGTTTACTGCCGAAATGATTGATGCCAATGAAGCCCTTAGGATGGGGCTGACACAAAAAACAGTACAACCCGATGAATTAATAAACACAGCCGTAAAAATTGCCGAAACAATTGCAAGCAAAGGCCCCGATGCCATAAAAGCAGTAAAACGGGCTGTTAACTTCGGACTTAAAAACGGATTTACCAAAGGGAGCGAAAATGAACCAAATGAATTTTCGCAGCAATTTGGCAACCAAGGAAAAGAAGGCATGACGGCCTTTTTAGAGAAAAGAAAACCAAACTGGTAAAGCAACTGTAACAAAACATGATAATACAAACAAGTAAAACAGTTGTACAATTATTAAAAATGAATCATATAAATATAAAAACTATGACATTCAACAAACGATTTAAAAATGTAGCTATACTTGGCGCAGCAGGTAAAATGGGGAGCGGTATTCTTTACCTCAATACACTTTACCTTTCGCAGCTTAAGCTAACGCCCGAATATAGCAACCAAACATTTGTGATTAATGCCATTGACCAGTCACACGAACAACTTAACGGATTATTGGCATACACACGAGGGCTATTGCTTAAATGGGCCGAAAAAAATATTATTTGGCTGCGCAAAGCTTATGAAAACCGTGCCGACCTAATTGAAAACGGCGAAATTATTCAAGCATATGTTATTGATGCAATGGATTTAATTAAACCATCGACAAAAATTGATGCAGCATTTGAGTCAACCCTTATTTTTGAGGCCGTACTTGAAAATATTGAATTAAAAACTAAGCTTTTTACACAAATTACAGCCAATAACAAAAACAACCCGTGGTTTTTAACCAATACAAGCTCAATACCTATTAAGGAGCTTAACAAAAGCGCCAATTTAAATGGTAACGTTATTGGATGCCATTTTTACAACCCCCCGGCAATACAAAAGCTTATTGAGGTAATTGAAATTAAAAATGGCAATAAAGAGCTGGCAACCCTTGTTAACGATTTTGGCAAAGCATTGGGCAAAATAATGGTTCCGGCAAACGATACTGCCGGTTTTATTGGTAACGGCTTTTTTATGAGAGATTTGCTTTTTGGTTTAGAGAAAATTAAAGGGCTTAAACCCGATTTTTCATTTGCCGAATCGGTACTGATTGTTGATACGGTTACCCACGATTTTATGTTGCGCCCAATGGGCATTTTTCAGCTTACCGACTATGTGGGTGTTGATGTTTGTACATTTATATTAAATGTAATGAATAACTACCTTAGCGAAGATCTGCATAGTAAATTGTTGGTAAAGCTTTTAAATAAAGATGTTAAAGGAGGACAAAACTCCAACGGCTCGCAAAAACCGGGCTTTTTTACTTACGAAAAAGGGAGAATTGTAAGCATTTACGATTTTGACAAAGAAAAATACATTCCCATTTCAGAAATAGAACAAAAAGTTAATGATTATTTAGGCAGTTTGCCCGAAAATCAATCGTGGAAAGCTTTAAGCCGAAACAGAAAAAAAGAACCGCTTATACAGGATTTTTTCACAAAACTTAACAACGCATCCGGCAACGGTAGTAAAATGGCTGCTGAGTATATGCAAGCCATGAGCAAAATTGGCAAGCAGTTGGTTGCCGATAATGTTACCGATGCCGATGAAAATGTAAACACTGTAATGAAAACCGGTTTTCATCATATTTATGGACCTATTAATAATTACTGCTAACAAATTAAACACATGAAAATTATGAACAGAAAAGTATATATGGTAGCCGGATACAATACCGTATCACTCGGTACCGGTCGTAGCGAATTTCATCCTAAAAAATCCCGTCCGGGATTAGAGCATTATATTCAAGAAGTAGGACGTGCCACATTAGAAAAAATTGGTGGAGCAAAAAATGTTGACGAGAGCATAATTGGTAACTTTATTGCCTCGCGGTTTAACAATCAGGGGCACCTTGCTGCCATAATACCTTCAATTGACCCCGGCTTAAGGTACAAGCCCTCAATTAGAGTTGAAGGAGCCTGTGCATCGGGCGGACTGGCTCTTACATCGGGTATAAAATCAATATTGGCAGGTACTGCCGAGGTTGTTTTGGCACTTGGCGTTGAAGTTCAAAACACTGTAAAAGCAATGTATGGAGCCGATTATCTGGCACAGGCCGGATGGTACCAAAAACGAAAAAAAGGACACGCATATTTTTTTCCGGGCGAATTTAGCGACAGGGCAAAAGCCTATTATAATAAATATGGGGAAGAATACACTCGTACAGGATTGGCACACTGGTATAAAAATGCCATCGAAAATGCACGCTTATGCCCTACTGCCCAAGAGTGCGAAAATAAAAACCCCGATTTATTGAAAGCAGGACTAACACCTCCTAACGGTAAGTTTTTTGTTGATGATTTGAATATTTTTGATTGCTCAAAAGTATCAGACGGAGCATCGGCAATTGCCATTGTATCCGAAGAGGGACTAAAGCGCATAGGTATTTCAAAAGCCGATGCCATTGAAGTATCAGGGTTTGTACAGGTTGAAGAAAACTTGCTTGACGACCCCATTGACCAAGCAGAATTGACAACAACCAAAGTAGCCGTAAAAAAGGTTTTTGAAATGGCAGGCATAACAAAAGATAAAGTTGCCACTGTTGAAACTCACGACTGTTTTACCATTGCAGGTATTTTGGCAACCGAGGCCATTGGCTTTGCCAATCCCGGCAAGGGGGCTGAGTTTGTTGCCCAAGGCAACACATCACGAACAGGCTCAATACCTTTTAATACTACAGGCGGACTTATTGGATGGGGACATCCAACAGGGGCAACCGGAGTACACCAAGCTGTAACACTTTGGGAGCAGCTTACGGGAAAAGCCGGAAAAGCCCAAATAAACATCCCCAATGATAAGCCATATGGTCTATCTATTAATATGGGAGGTAATGATAAAACGGTTGTTTCAGTAGTTTATAAAAAAAACAGTTGAAAAACCATATTTTAATATGCAAAATGCAATACTTGATACTAAATAATCAACCTAAAAACACTATAATATGAATTTTGAATTTACCGAAGAGCAAAAAATGATTCGTCAGGCAGCACGCGATTATGCCCAGCGCGAATTAATTAAAGATGTTATTGAACGAGATGATAAGGCAATTTTTCCAACCGAACATATTAAAAACCTGTCGGAACTTGGTTTTATGGGCATGTTGGTTTCACCCGAATATAATGGTGGCGGAATGGATACCGTATCGTATGTACTTGCCATTGAAGAGATATCGAAAATTGATTCGGCCGTAGGGGTAATAATTTCAGTAAACAACTCATTGGTTTGTTATGGTATTGAAGAGTATGGCACACCTGAGCAAAAAGAGAAATGGTTAAAACCTTTAGCCACAGGCGAAAAAATTGGAGCATTCCTATTGTCTGAACCCGGAGCCGGATCTGATGCCACTTCGCAAAAAACCACCGCCATTGATATGGGCGACCACTATTTGGTTAATGGTGTAAAAAACTGGATAACTAGTGGAAATTCAGCATCAACATATATTGTTATTGCCCATACTGATAAAGAAAAAGGGCATAAAGGCATTAACGCTCTGCTTGTTGACAAAAACTCGCCGGGAATAACAGTTGGCGTTCACGAAAATAAAATGGGGATGCGAAGCTCCGACACACATTCGGTAAGTTTTACCGATGTAAAAGTACCTAAAGAAAATCGGTTGGGCGATGATGGCTTTGGTTTTAAATTTGCCATGAAAACCCTTGAAGGCGGTCGAATTGGTATTGCATCGCAAGCATTAGGAATTGCATCGGGAGCTTTTGAGCTTGCCGCAAAATATGCAAAAGAACGCAAAGCATTCGGAACCGAAATTATTAACCATCAAAGCATTGCCTTTAAACTGGCCGATATGGCAACCGAAATTGAAGCAGCCCGTTTTCTTTGCCTAAAAGCTGCGTGGCTAAAAGACCAAGGATTGCCTTACGGAAATGCAAGTGCCATGGCAAAATTGCACGCCGCCGAAACAGCAATGAAGGTTACAACCGAGGCTGTCCAAATTCATGGTGGCTATGGTTATGTTAAAGAGTATCATGTTGAACGTTTAATGCGCGATGCTAAACTAACCCAGATTTATGAAGGAACATCTGAAATTCAGCAAATTGTAATAAGCAGGGCAATAGCTAAGGGAGAACTCTAAAAAAGTTTTAAGTTTTAAGTTCAAAGTTAAAAGGTTAGATAAACCACAAATTTCAACTTTCAAACCTTGAAACTTGAAACCTGAAACCTGAAACTTGAAACTTGAAACCTGAAACTTGAACTTTATAACTTTCAAACCTTAAAATATGAAACTATTAATTTGTATAAGTAACGTACCCGATACAACAACAAAAATAAAATTTAAAAATAACAACACCCTTTTTGACAATACCGGTGTTCAATGGGTAATAAACCCTTGGGATGAATTAGCTTTAACCCGTGCGGTAGAGCTAAAAGAAGATGGTGCATCGCCGGTAAGCGAAGTGCATGTTATTAATGTAGGAACAACCGAAACTGAGCCAACCATAAGAAAATGCCTTGCAATTGGAGCCGATAAGGGTTTTAGAATTGATATTGCACCTATGGATGCCTACTCAACTGCACAACAAATTGCCGAATTTGTTAAAAACAACGAATATGGTTTTATAGTTTGCGGTGTTGAATCGGGCGATTATAATAGCTCTACTGTTGGCGGAATGATTGCCGAATTAACAAACCTACCATCGGTTTCATCGGTTTCAAATATCAGCTTTGATAATAACATAGCAATCATTGAACGCGATGTTGCCAGCGGTAAAGAGTATATTAATGTGGACGGCACAGCCGTACTAATTGCTCAAAAAGGCTTTGCCAAAGAACCCAAAATACCCAATATGCGCGGAATTATGATGGCAAGATCGAAACCACTTGAAGTTATTACAGCTGTTGAATCGGAGGTACTTACCGAATTTGTTGATTATAAACACCCTGAACCAAAATCGAAAGTTACTATGATTGATTCAGATAACATGCCGGAGTTAATAAATCTTTTAAGTACACAGGCTAAAGTTTTGTAGTTTAGTAATGAGTAAAAAGTATTTATATAATAAGTAAAAATTAAAAATATGTCAGTTTTAGTATATATACAGAATTTTAATGGCAAACTAAAAAAGCAGAATCTTGAGTTGGCTTCATATGCATCAAAAATTGCGGATGGGATAAGCACCGATGTTGTGGCCATTATTATGGGAGAAATTGAAAACAGCGAAATTGAAAAGCTTTCAAAATATGGAGTATCAAAAGTTTTAAAAGCAGGCGATGCCACTTTAAACACCCGTATTAACAAAACCTACACGCAAGTTTTAGAACAAGCTGTAAACACAGCAAATGCCGAGATAGTGGTTTTTCCTGACAATACCGATGGAAAAGCAATAGCCCCAAGGCTTTCGGTAAAACTAAAAGCAGGCTATGTTCCAGGAGTATTATCGTTACCTGACTCGTACAACCCTTTTGTGGTTTCAAAAAGAGCTTTTAACGGAAAAGCATTTGCCAATGTAAAAGTTATTACACCAAAAAAAATTGTGTCGCTAATGAACAACTCATTTGGGCTGCATGAAAATCCTAAGGATTTAACCATTGAGGATTTTTCTCCGCAATTAAACCCCGATGAGGTAAAAACCAAAGTAATTGATAGCAAGTTATCTGACGAAGGCATATCACTATTTGATGCCGAAATAGTTGTTAGCGGTGGGCGCGGAATGAAAGACCCCGACAACTGGAAACCACTTGAGGAACTTGCCCAAATTTTAGGTGCTGCAACAGCTTGCAGCCGACCTGTATCAGACGACGGATGGCGTCCACACGAAGAACATGTAGGACAAACAGGCAAAGTAATTGCACCTAACCTGTATTTTGCAGTTGGTATTTCAGGAGCTATTCAGCATGTGGCAGGTGTTAGCGGCTCAAAATGTATGGTGGCAATAAATAACGATAGCGATGCACCAATTTTTCAGGTAGCCGATTACGGCATACTCGACGATGCACAAAAAGTTTTACCAAAACTAATTGAAGCTTTTAAAGTATTTAAAGCAGAATAAGAAGAAGTTAAAAGTGAGCTAAAGTGACTAAAGTTGAATAACTAAATAGAGTCAGCAAGAAAACTCCATATTTAATTGTTATTTGTTTATTGAGTTTTGGAATTTTCTTATTGTTACTAAGGGTTTGTAAATTAATAAGTCAGTCAGAATAGACGAAGTTATTTTGTGCAATAACAAGGCAAAAAACGTAGTCATAGTCTTAGTTACAACGAGGCTTTTTAACCTGTCTGCCAAACAGACAGGCGAAGTTAGTGTAAAAAAGAACAAGTCTAAATGCATTAGTTATTTATTTAAAAACCCTAAGTATTTAAAAACCTATAATTATGATAAAACAAATCATTTTTACTGCAGTACTGTTAATTACCATAGGTGTATTTGCTTTTACACTAAAAAGGCTGATAGCACTCTTTAAATTAACCAAACCGGCAACACCAATTACCAATATTGGAGAACGAATAAACCTAACCCTAAAGGTAGCAATAGGTCAAACCAAAATACTGCGCAAGCCCATAATAGGTTTTATGCACGCCCTAGTTTTTTGGGGGTTTTTGGTTATCACGGTTGGTAGTGTCGAAATGGTTATTGATGGTTTATTTGGAACAGAGCGTGCATTAAGTAAACTGGGAATTATATATGATATCATTACCGCATCGGGCGATATATTTGCATATATTGTTGGCTTTGGAATAATCGTTTTTCTTGTGCGCAGACTTTTAATGAAGGTTAAACGCTTTTACGGCATTGAGCTAACACCAAAAAATAAACTCGATGCCAATTTTGCACTAACCCTTATCTTGCTTTTAATGGTTTCATTAATTGGCCTGAACATTTATTACATATCAATTGCAAAAACTGAAATAGTTGGAACATACCCCGTTTCATTATTAATAGCTCAAAACATTAATGGCACACATTTTTTACACGAGTTGTTTTGGTGGTCGCATATATTATTAATATTCTTTTTTGCCAACTACCTACCCTATTCCAAGCATTTCCATGTGTTTATGTCAATACCCAATGTATTTCTCAGTAATTTGGAGCCATTAACAAAAATGCCAAATATGCAATCGGTAACCAACGAGGTAAAACTTATGCTTAGCGGCAATGCTTTTCAGGATGCAGGCGATACAACCCCTACCCGCTTTGGCATAAAAGACATTGAAGACATAACATGGCACAATTATATAAATTCACTTACTTGCACGCAGTGCGGACGATGTACCGAGGTTTGCCCTGCAAATATTACAGGTAAAAAACTGTCACCACGAAAAGTGTTTGTTGATTTACGCAGCCGGATGAATGAAAAAGGTCATAAGCTTGTAAAAAACAGTAGTTTTAACGATGGCAAATCGCTGGTTAACGATTATATAAGCTATGAAGAGCTTTGGGCATGTACAACCTGTAATGCATGTGCACAAGAGTGCCCACTGAATATAAGCCACCCAAATTTAATAATGGATATGAGGCGGTATCTGGTGTTAGAAGAAGGTAAAGCACCCACAGGAATAAACTCAATGTTTGCAAATATTGAAAATAACGGTGCACCATGGCAGTATTCACCCGAAGATCGTTTGGAATGGACTAAAACTGAATAAACAAATGGCAAATAACAAATGACAAAAAACAGAAACTTTAAACCTTGAACTTTGAACTTTGAACATTAAAACTTACAAACCTGAAACAAAAAAAATATGCCACAAATAAACGTACCAATAATAGCCGATATGGCAGCACAAGGCAAAAAGCCCGAATACCTTTACTGGATTGGATGTGCCGGAGCTTTTGACGAACGTTACCAAAAAGTAACCCGATCATTTACCAAAATATTAAATCATACCAAAACCGATTATGCTGTTTTGGGCAAAGAGGAATCGTGTACCGGCGACCCTGCAAAACGAGCTGGCAACGAAATGCTTTTCCAAATGCAAGCATTATCAAATATTGAAATAATGAATGGCTACGGTGTTAAAAAAATAGTATGCACCTGTCCCCATTGCTACAATATTTTAAAAAACGAATACGGCGAGTTGGGAGGCAACTATGAGGTAATTAATTATACCACATTTTTGGAGCAGTTGATTAATGACGGAAAACTGAATATTGACAAAACAGTATTCAGCAACAAGCGCATAACTTTTCACGACCCCTGTTATTTAGGTCGTGGCAACGGGATTTATGATGCTCCCCGAAATATAATAAAATCGCTAAATGCTGATTTTACTGAACTAAAAAGAGCTAAAAGCTACTCGTTATGCTGTGGTGCAGGAGGTGCACAAATGTTTAAAGAGGCCGAAAAAGGTGATAAAGAGATTTACACCGAGCGCACCGAGGATGTTTTAGAATCGAAAGTAGATATTGTAGCTACATCATGCCCGTTTTGCATGACCATGCTTACCGATGGCATTAAATATAAAGACAAACAGCAAGAGGTAAAAAACTATGACATTGCCGAACTAATAGCTCAAAATTTAAACCTATAATTTCTAATATGAATATCCCAAAACCGTATAAATCTAAAAATAAAATTAGAATAGTTACAGCAGCATCACTTTTTGACGGACACGATGCCGCAATAAATATTATGCGCCGTATCCTTCAATCATCGGGCGCCGAAATTATTCATTTAGGGCATAACCGCTCGGTGGCCGAAATTGTTAACTGTGCTATACAAGAAGATGCTCATGCAGTGGCCATAACATCGTATCAGGGTGGGCATATCGAGTATTTTAAATATATGTACGACCTGCTCAACGAAAAAGGCTGTGGGCACATTAAAATATTTGGCGGCGGTGGTGGAGTAATCCTTCCCAACGAAATTCAGGAGCTACACAAATACGGCATTGCCCGTATTTACTCTCCCGACGATGGGCGATCGATGAGCTTGCAAGGCATGATAAATGACCTTCTTGAAAAAAGCGATTACAGACTTCCTGTTAAAGAGAGTGATTTAGGTAGCCTGCCAACAAACGGGCAAATCCATAAAATTGCACGATTTATTACCACTCTTGAAAATATAGCCCCAAAATCCGATGCCATAAAAGCACTTCTGGATAACCAAAAGCCCAATGATATTCCGGTAATTGGAATTACCGGGACCGGCGGTGCGGGCAAATCGTCACTTATTGACGAGCTAATTAGGCGGTTTTTGATGGATTACCCCAAAATTAAAATTGGCATAATAAGCGTTGACCCCAGTAAGCGCAAAACAGGAGGCGCACTGCTCGGCGACCGTATTCGAATGAATGCCATTAGCAACCAACAAGTATATATGCGCAGTATGGCAACCCGCAAGGCAAATTTAACGCTATCGGTTCATATTGCCGATTCAATAAAAGTTTTAAAGGCTGCCATGTTTGATTTTATTATTCTTGAAACATCGGGTATTGGGCAGTCTGACACGCAAATTGTTGACCATTGCGACACAGCTGTATATGTAATGACCCCAGAATTTGGCGCACCATCACAACTCGAAAAAATTGATATGCTCGACTTTGCCGATATCATATCAATAAATAAATCGGACAAAAAAGGTGCAAAAGATGCTTTGCGCGAAGTTAAAAAACAGTTTCAGCGCAATCAGGAACTTTGGCACACCGACCCCAATGAGATGCCTGTGTATTTAACACACGCCTCACAATTTTTCGACCCCGGCGTAAACGACTTTTATTGCGCCCTTAAAGAGAAAATACGCAAAAAATTCCCTAAAACATTGCCAACCATAAAATCCGATTTTTACTCCTCAAAAGCAAACCAGATAATACCGCCCGAGCGTACGCGATACTTATCGGAAATTAGCAAAACTGTACGCAAGTACAATAAAATTGCCGAAGAACAATCGATAATTGCAGGCAAAATTCAAGCATTAAAGGAAACAAAGGAGTTATTACAGAACAAAAACAGCAATATTGATACTATTGATATATTAATTGAAGAATGGAATAAAAAGCTACGCCCCGAAAACCAGGAGCTACTTAACCTGTGGCAATCAAAAAGCAAGGCATACCAAAACGATTATTATATTTTTAAAGTACGCGATAAAGAGATAAAAATTGAAACACATACCAAATCGCTGTCATTCATAAAAATTCCAAAAATATCGGTGCCAAAATATAAAAATAGTGACGATATATTAAAATGGCAACTAAAGGAAAATTTTCCGGGCGAATTCCCATTTGCTGCAGGGGTTTTTCCGTTTAAACGCGAGTACGAAGACCCAACCCGCATGTTTGCCGGCGAGGGAGGACCAGAACGCACCAATAAGCGTTTCCATTACCTATCGGAAGGGCTACCCGCCAAGCGTCTTTCAACCGCATATGACTCGGTAACATTGTATGGCGAAAACCCCGATTTGCGTCCTGATATTTACGGTAAAATAGGAAATTCGGGTGTTTCAATTGCCACGCTCGACGATTCAAAAAAGCTATATTCGGGTTTTGACCTGTACCATAAAATAACCTCGGTAAGCATGACCATTAACGGCCCTGCTCCCATATTAACGGCTATGTTTATGAATACAGCTATCGATCAGCAATGCGAAAAGTATATTGCCGAAAATAATTTGACGCAAAAAGCGCAAAAAACAATATCCGATAAGTTTAAAAAGGCAGGACTGCCAACCCCAAAATACAATTTTGAGAAACCTAAAAACAACAACGGACTTGGTTTAACTCTATTGGGTGTTAGTGGCGATGAAATTCTTGATAAAAAAACATACAATGAAATTAAAATGCGAACAGTATCGGCAGTTCGCGGAACGGTTCAGGCTGATATTTTAAAGGAAGATCAGGCACAAAACACATGTATTTACTCAATTGATTTTTCGCTAAAACTTATGGGCGATGTGCAAGAGTACTTCAATAAAAATTTGGTTCGCAACTTTTACTCCGTTTCCATTTCGGGGTATCATATTGCCGAGGCCGGTGCCAACCCCATTTCACAATTGGCTTTTACCTTGTCAAACGGCTTTACATACGTTGAATATTACCTTTCGCGCGGAATGGATATAGACGACTTTGCCCCTAACCTATCGTTCTTTTTTAGCAACGGTATTGACCCCGAATTTGCAGTAATAGGAAGGGTTGCACGACTTATTTGGGCAAAAGCCATGAAGTATAAATACCATGCCGGCGAACGCTCGCAAAAACTTAAATACCATATACAAACATCGGGCAGATCGTTACATGCGCAAGAGATTGAATTTAACGATATTAGAACAACCTTGCAAGCACTTTATGCAATTTACGACAACTGCAACTCGCTGCATACCAATGCCTACGACGAGGCTATTACCACCCCAACCGAGGAATCGGTGCGGCGCGCAATGGCAGTTCAAATGATAATAAACCACGAGCTGGGAATAGCTAAAAACCAAAACCCACTGCAAGGCTCGTTTATTATTGAGGAGCTTACCGAATTGGTTGAAGAGGCTATACTCTCGGAATTTGATAAAATTACAGAGCGAGGCGGCGTACTGGGGGCAATGGAGACCAACTACCAGCGCAGTAAAATACAAGAAGAATCGTTATACTACGAATCGCTAAAAAATTCAGGAGAACTGCCAATAATGGGAGTAAACACATTCCTTTCTGCCAGCGGTTCACCAACTATTTTGCCGCGCGAGGTAATACGCTCAACCGAAGAGGAAAAGCAGAACCAGCTAAACAACCTGATTAATTTTGAAAAAGTTAATAAAACAAAAACTCAAAAACATCTTGAAAAGCTCAAAAAAGCAGCATTAGAAAACTCAAATGTTTTTGAAGAGTTAATGGAAGCAGTAAAATTCTGCTCGTTGGGTCAAATTACACAGGCACTATTTGAGGTTGGAGGTAAGTTTAGAAGGAATTTGTAATGGTAAATATATGCAAAGTTAGCGGTTGTAGAATTCAAATCTTTTAGCTTACGATAAAGTTGAGGATAATTACAACTCTTGAGTTTACTACTATATTGTCGTTTATTCAAACAAATCGGAATGAGTACCAGTACGATGAAGAATAATTATCTTTTCACTTTCATTAATTTCCCATATTAAAAGCCAATCAGGTTTAATATGACATTCAAGAAAACCAACGTAATTGCCTTTCAATGTATGTGGATAATATTTTTTAGGAATACTCCCTTTTTCAAGCAAGAAATCAATGGTGTTTTTAAGCAAAATCATGTCATATCCTCTCTTTACAGCTCTTTTAAAATCTTTCTTAAACGAACCTGTATAGGCAGGCGTATAATTCATGCTTCTAACTGTTTAAACAAGTCATCCGAATCTTTTGCATTGAAGATATTTCCATTTTTAACATCTTCAAAAGACTTTAGCGTCTCATTATTGGGGAAGTGTGAAATATCAACAAATTTATTGTTTTTGGCAAAATTCTCAACATACAACAAAAACTCTTTTGCCTTGCTGTTGCTCTCATCTATTTTCAATGTTAGTGTACACATAATATCATCCTTCTAAAACAAATACAAAGATACAACAATGAAGCCAAATATTAAAATATCAATAAAAATTCATGCCCAAAGTACGTGATTTTGGGATAATCCCTAAAAAGGCATAAAATGTCATTACACATCAAAGATGGTATTTACAATTGAAAAATGTAATCACAGACCTGATTATGAAAAACCAGAAAAATTATACATAATACTTAGCCTGAATAATTCATGCGTTTAGTTTGATGTAGCTGTAAGGCATCGGAAACCGCCGATATATCTTTATATTTCAAGGGTTTCGTAACGAAACAGATGCATTAAAATAAATGCACTTGGAAACTTTTTCAAAAATTAATTTTTTTACTAAAATACCCTTTTGTTGTGATAATCAATATGTTAACTGCTTTTTCAAAAAGTTTATGAATTATTCAGGTTAGAGAAGTTTTGTAGCTAACAATTTAACTATCGCCAATAAATAGGACTCTGAGCGGTCTGCAAGACATAGCGATGAGTCCAGTATTGAACTACATCACGGGCAACTATTACAGAATTTTTGTTCTATGTACTTATCGACGGTTTTGAGATTTCTACTACTGATACTCAGGGAGTAGGGTGGTTTGGGATTATCCTATAAATGAACTCTTAAAAGCAAAGATAAGAATTGTTATGTGATAAATATTGAAATTACGATAAATATAAATAACAGGAGGCTCTTTAATTTAAACATGTTACTTTTTCTAAATATTAAACACAATGATATCTATAGTGCTTTAAAAAAGCTATCCCGTAGGGATTTAGTTCAACACTGGCTAATAAGTAATGCAGGCAGTTTATCAAGTTGTAATCGAAAAAACCCATAAAACTACCCAACTAAAAACGAATTAGTTTAATAGCCTTGGAATATGTGCCATTATCTAAAACAATTTTTAAAATATAAATACCTCTTTTATATATATCAGTGTTAATATTTATCTCAGCATTGGTGTCTATGGTAGTAATTGACGAATAACAACTAACTTTCCTGCCCATAACATCATAAATTGACAAATCAACATTATAACTGCCAACGTTTGTAAGTACAATATTTATATTATCGCAAAAAGGGTTTGGATATACCAAAACATTAAAATTATAAGGTGTCTGATTATAGATAGATGTAATATTCTGCTTACCCGGCGTACACAATTCATTGGTGTTGGCTACCCAGCTTTCGGGCATAGCATTGTTAAGCTCATAACTGCGTAACTGCAAGCTTGACCCATTGCCATCGGCGTTTTCAGACCATGGGTAATTGTCATCATAAAAAACCGAGTCCTCCAAAACCCCATTATTAAACAGCAATAGCTTTTCGCCACTATTGCTTAATAAAAAACCGGTAGCTCCCGAACCAAAATCACCTGTTAGCGTAGTACTTATTTGCTGAAAATATGAGGTAAACTCAGCAATACTTTCAGCAACAATTAAATAACTATGTGCATCAATCGTTGTACCATTAGTAAATTCAAATGAGTTGCCTGCCCCACCATCGGTAAACATATAACCATGCATTGGTACATTATAATCATTTGGGTTATATAGCTCAATCCATTCATTTCCGCTATTTGCAACCGGATGGTACATTATTTCATTAATAACCAAAGGGTAATGGTCAACTGTGGTATTTTCAAAAACAGCGGTAATGGTTTTGTTTGCGCTACTTGTTATGGTAATTATATTGTTGGTGCCAATATCTTCCCAACCAATAAACTTCGACCCAAAATCGGCAATTGCTTCAAGCTTAATGGGGATATCACTCATATATATACCATACCAGTCTTTTTTACTTAATGTAATTGAATTAATTTTTACCCTGCCCCTGCCTACTGTTTTAATATTTATTAAAATGGAATCTGAAATCCCAAAATAATCAAGCATCTGTTGCCGTACCACATCAGGTCTTTTTTGCAAGAAATTTCTGATATTATCGGTATTAGTGTCCCATTTACTAATATTCCCACTATTCCACTTATCAAATTCATTATCCATTTCGGGTTCAATAGCATCGGCCAACGAATTAAACACAGCCAAAGCATTATCCTCTTTAAAAGTAGTATTTAATAAATCGCACACACGGTTAATCAGCTCTATTTTAAACTTTTCGTTTTTAATTAATTCTTGAGGAATAAAATTGGGCCATTTTTCGGCATTTGTATTACTATATTCAGTAAACCCATTCCAATTTAGCATTGAATATCCCCTATCAGTATCCCAAATAGTCCAGCTCCATTTTCCGTTTAACGGTTTAATACCAAAAGCCCCCCATGTCCACGACCTAAACTGCGAGCAATGCACAAACGACAAAAGGTTAAGCAACGAGTTCATATCCATAAAAGCCGCTGTTTCATCGTAAGCCTCGGGACGGGTAAAATCAGTTACCTCAAAAAAATCAATAAGTTCATTCCATGTATCAATGCTGCCATATTTTAAACTAATACCCCATTTCTGGAATCGTACAAGGTCAAAATCATCAATACCCAAATTATCTTCAACAAAATGTTCGTTTATGCTTTCGCGAATATTATATATACCCCAATAACTGTTGTTCAAAAAAAGCGCAACCCAGTCCGATTGTGTTGCCAATTCGCCAAGCATACCCCAATATTCTACACTAAGTGGGTCTCTAAGCAATGTTCCTGTCGATGTTGTTATATCATCATCGTACCCCGATCGCAAAACAAGGTTTTCAAAACTTGAAGGGCCGTCTTTAAATGGCGAAGCATACAGTTTTGAACTGCCATAACCACCACGAAAAAACAGGCGGAATGATTTTTTTGCCATATGAACAGAGTTACCTCCCTGAATACGGATACCGGCAGTACTACCAAATTTATATGAATTATTATAATAACCTATTGATGACGTACGCTCCCAATTTACACCCGATGAGTTATAATTGGTATAAATACCGTTATCGCCATATAAATTCTCGTGGTTGGTCGATATTGATAAAACCGGCAGGTTTACTTCATTTTGCAAATAAAAAATACGGGTTTCAGGAAAACAGGTAATGGTGTTTTGCCCTTTATTTACAGTACGTACGGTAGTAGTTTGGTTAAGCATAAATTCAGAAGAATATGCACTGCCGTTAACCGGATTGGAGCCATCGGTAGAGTAAAAAATATTATCGGTATCGGCAGTTGTACTTAAACCTATGTTAACCGGAAAAGTTGTTTCGCCACCATCATTGCTAAAAGCAGGAGACTCAGAAATACCATCCTTCCCATTTACAGCATTGGGTTGCAATGGCGTGGCATTTTCAAAATAAACCCATTGCCTGCTTGTCAAGCTCCTTCCAAACGACATATTTACAGGCACCCACGAAAAATCAACCACATCAATTAAATTTTCATTGGCATCAAGAATCGCAAAAGACTCACCACCACCTGATAGTTTAAAAGGCAAGTGAGTTACAGTATCATTCTCTAATTTATCTGCCCATAATACAACAAAACTATTAGCCTGAACAATTAAATCCTCGGTTATTTTATGTTTGGTTAAATTATCTCTTTTATCAGATACATAATAGTTTTTTAGGTTAATATCGGCATTTGTTGTATTAAACAGTTCAACCATATCGCTGTATTGCCCAAACTCATCGGCAACCGCATTCAAATTTGCAGGAATAATTTCATTAATAATTAAAGGGGCATTAAAAAAAGGCAAATACCCCAAATCTAATCGTGTCCCATCAATATCTTGATCATCTGTGTCGGCTGTATAATCTATACCATCACCATCATTGTCGGGGTTGCCTGCATCAATAGCAGGAGATGATGATGTAAGCGCAAAATTATTTGCACCAACATCAAAAAACATGGCATCACCTTTTATATTGCCTGTTCCCGATGGTAATGTTGAATCTGACAAACAATAATTTACCGAAACAACCGAATTTTCTTTTAGCCCTATTACAGCACCTGTGCAATTTGATATAATTGAATTTGAAATATTTATTGTGCCCCCCGATGTGTTTTGATTCGCATTATGATAAGCCCTTAACCCAAGGCTGTTTCCATAAAGTGTATTTCTGTCGGCAGTAACTATTGAACCGGTATGACTCTGTATGCCTGCATCGTTAAAAAATAACAAATTTTTAAAAAGCTTTACTGTAGATGTCTCACCTACACTCACTCCCATATTACAATTGCTTATTATGTTATGGGCTATAAAAACATCGGTGCTATTTGTGCCAATATCAATACCGTCGTCAGAAAAACCCGTAATTTCATTTTGCATAATAGTATCGTAACTAATGCCGTCAAGGTCAATGGCATCAATTCTATCAGCATTAGGATTACCTTTAAAACAACAATTTTTAATCACAATTTTTTTTGCATAATGAGCCCCAACTAAATCATCACCAATTGTACCATAAGTTTCCGATACGTTACAGCTTTTTAAAATTAAGGTATCACCATGACTATCAACAAATCTTACAGCATTGGTAATAAACACATTATTAGCAATTAAGGTATTTTCATTCTTAATATATTTCCATTTTAAATTTTCATCGATGCAAGTAAAATTAATCGGCTTACTTTTTGTCCCATTTATTATTAGCCTGCCATTGTTTGTTATGGTTTTGTTAGGGTTAATAAAAATAGTTACACCTTTTTCAATAATTAGTTCTCCTGATACAGTAATTTCAGTATTGTCCTCAATTAAATAAGGCGAATTCTGAGAAGTCAAATACACAGTCTCGTCAATTATTTCAGGTATTATCTGTTGACTTATGCCTAAAATAGTATTCAATAAAAAAATAAATACTATTAAAATTCTATTCATATCGGTTATTTTACAATGTATTGTACGTGCATTTCTTTTTACTGTTTGCAAAATAAATGAAAATATATGCTTTTTCAGATGATTATTGGTGTTTATTTGATAAATACCTAAAAATAAAGCATTTTTTTTGCTACTATGTATGTAAATAACAAACAATATTCTTAATTTTGCAGGCTTGTAAAATAAATTCAAATATGATTAAAATTACTTTCCCCGATGGTAATATTAAAGAATTTGCCAAAGGAATAACTGGATATGATATTGCAATGGGTATAAGCCCCCGTCTTGCAAAAGAGGTTTTAGCCATAACAGCAAACAACAATTTGCTTGATATTATGCAACCAATTAATGCTGACGCATCAATAAAACTACATAAATGGGACGACGAGGAAGGCAAACACGCATTTTGGCATTCATCGGCTCACCTAATGGCCGAGGCTTTGCAGGAGTTATACCCCGGAATAAAATTTGGTATTGGCCCTGCCATTGAAAATGGATTTTACTACGATGTTGATTTGGGCGAAGGCAAACAAATTTCAGATGCCGAGTTTGCTAAAATTGAAAAAAAGATGCAAGAACTCGCATCGCGAAAAATAGAATATAAACGTACCGAAGTATCTAAAAAAGAAGCATTAAGTTTTTTTGGAGAAAAGGATGAGGAGTATAAAGTTGAACTGATTAACGAACTTGAAGATGGTGCAATTAGCTTTTATAAGCAAGGTAATTTTACCGATTTATGTCGTGGCCCGCATTTACCAAACACAGGTTTAATAAAAGCAATAAAAGTATTAAGTGTTGCCGGTGCTTACTGGCGTGGCGATGAAAAACGAAAACAGCTTACACGTATTTATGGAATAACCTTCCCGAAAAAGAAACTTTTAGATGAATACATGGTAATGCTTGAGGAGGCAAAAAAACGCGACCACCGAAAAATAGGAAAAGAGCTTGAGCTATTTACCTTCTCGCAAAGAGTTGGACAAGGTTTGCCATTGTGGCTGCCTAAAGGAGCACAACTGCGCGAGCGTTTAGAGAATTTTCTTAAAAAAGTACAAAGCGCTTACGGATACGAACCGGTAATAACCCCCCACATTGGTCAAAAAGATTTATATGTAACATCGGGGCATTACGCCAAATACGGCAAAGATTCATTTCAACCGATTAAAACCCCTGCCGAAGGCGAAGAGTTTCTTTTAAAACCAATGAACTGCCCGCACCACTGCGAAATATATAAATTTAAACCCCGCTCGTACAAAGATTTACCGGTACGTTATGCCGAATTTGGTACCGTTTACCGTTACGAACAAAGTGGCGAACTGCACGGTTTAACAAGGGTTCGTGGTTTTACTCAAGACGATGCGCACATTTTTTGCCGCCCCGACCAACTAAAAGAAGAATTTATTAAGGTAATTGACATTGTTCTGTATATTTTTAAAACATTAGGATTTAATAACTTCACATCTCAAATATCATTACGCGACCCAAATAACAAAGAGAAGTATATTGGCAGCGACGAAAACTGGGATAAAGCAGAACAAGCAATAATAGAGACTTGTAAAGAAAAAGGACTTGAAACAACTATTGAGATTGGTGAAGCTGCCTTTTATGGTCCAAAGCTCGATTTTATGGTACGCGATGCAATTGGCAGAAAATGGCAGTTGGGAACCATACAAGTTGACTACAACCTACCTGAAAGGTTTGAACTAGAGTATATTGGGAGTGATGACAAAAAACATCGCCCTGTAATGATTCACCGTGCACCATTTGGCTCAATGGAACGTTTTATTGCTGTATTAATAGAACATACAAGCGGTAAATTTCCGTTATGGTTAACACCCAATCAGGCAGTAATTTTGCCCATAAGCGAAAAATACAACGATTTTGCAAAAAAAGTTTCAGGTTTTCTAAATAATTACGATATTCGCACCGAAATTGATGATAGAAACGAAAAAATTGGTAGGAAAATACGCGATAACGAGTTAAAACGCATACCTTATCTGCTAATTGTTGGTGAAAAAGAATTTAACACCAATACAGTTTCAGTACGTAAGCAAGGTGATGGCGACAAAGGCTCAATGAGTCTTGATGATTTTGCCCAATTAATAAATAATGAAGTAGAAAAGTTATTAAGTATTAACTAAAAAACAGGAGGACCAAGCTATAGCAGGACCAAGACATTTCAAACGAAGATTCCACAAGAGAGAAGAAAAGGAATTATTTAGAATCAATGAATCAATCAGGGCTACACATGTCCGTTTAGTGGGAGATAATGTTGATAACCCCGGTATTGTATCAATTCAGGAGGCTATTAAAAAAGCTGAAAAACTAGGATTTGATTTAGTGGAGATATCTCCAAAAGCTGACCCGCCGGTATGTAAGGTGATGGATTACAGCAAGTTTCTTTACGAACAAAAAAAGAGGCAAAAGGAGATGAAATCGAAAGCCACCAAAGTGATATTGAAGGAGATAAGGTTTGGGCCAAATACCGATGAGCATGATTATAATTTTAAAAAGAATCATGCAATAAAGTTTCTTGAAGAGGGCGCAAAACTTAAGGTTTTTGTGTTTTTTAAAGGACGCTCTATCTTATTTAAAGAACAAGGCACAATTTTATTGCTTAGGCTGGCGCAAGAGTTAGAAGAATGGGGCAAGGTTGAGCAGATGCCTAAATTAGAAGGAAAAAGAATGACTATGTTTATTTCACCAAAAAAGAAAAAGTAATTTATTGGATTAAATTGAATAATTATGCCAAAAATGAAAACAGTTTCCGGAGCTAAAAAGCGTTTTGTGCTTACAGCATCGGGAAAAATTAAAAGAAAACACGCTTTTAAAAGTCATATTTTAACAAAAAAAGCAAAAAAGCGTAAACGTAATTTAACCTATTTTACTACCGTGCATAAAGCTGATGTAAACAACATTAAGCTTTGTCTTGCAATGAAGTAGTAACTTAATGTTTAACCGATTGAATTAGCAGCAAAAGATTCCCAAAGAAGGGGAACGCTAACCAATCATAAAAAGTAAAAGATATGCCTAGATCAGTAAATGCTGTAGCATCAAGAGCAAGAAGAAAAAAATTGATGAAAGAGACCAAAGGTAACTTTGGTGCTCGTGCAAATGTTTGGACAGTTGCAAAAAATACTTATGAAAAAGGTTTGCAGTATGCATACCGCGATAGAAAAGCAAAAAAACGTACTTTCAGAGGACTTTGGATTCAGCGTATTAACGCAGGTGCAAGATTACAAGGAATGTCATACTCTGTGTTTATAGACAAATTAAACAAAGCAAATGTGGATATTAACAGAAAAGTACTTGCCGATTTAGCAATGAACCACCCAAAAGCTTTTGAAGCAGTTTGTAAAAAAATAAAATAAAAAAATAACGGTGAAATATTATTTATGAGCCACTCTGAGCAAATAGAGTGGCTTTTTTAATATAAGGAAGTACAATTAATTAATTACTTTTCCTATTACTCCTGCAATCATAATCTATTTCAGCTCCGTAATGCACAATACCTGCCATAATTCGTCAAACCCCATTTTTATTAATTTATGCTATATCAATAATTATTTATCGTTTTTCAATAAATATATTTTGTTATTTAATAATTTTTGTTTTTATTTATATCGTAAATCAAAAACATAATACAAATGAAAGGGAAAAAGCTAATATTTGTTTTATACCAGTTACTAAAATATGTATTGTATATTAATATTGTTTTGGCAGGCAGTGTTGTTGTTTTTCAGATAATAAATATTTTCAGACCCGATAAAACATTAGTAACCTCATACCTTGGTAAATTTGCTATTGAACTTAATGCAAAAGGCATTATCCAATCTGCACAAAATAGTCAAATTGCAATTTATATTAAAGATATAGTGGGACTACCATCTTTAGGGATAGACTCAGCATTTCATGGTGTATTTGTACTGCTTTTTTCATTGGCGGTTGTTTGTGTTACTCTATACTATAACTACCAGTTTTATAGGGTATTTTTAACTTTATACAACTCGGTTAAATCCGGTACTCCATTTAATATCGAGATATCAAAAACATTAAAACAAGTAGCGCTTTTTTCAGTATTAACATTTATAGTGGGAGCAATACTAAGCATTATTAAGCTATTAATTATTAATGAAATGGTATTTGAGGATTTAGTCGTTCGTCCGGTTTTTGACAATCAAATACTAAACTTTTTATGGTTTGGTATAAGCATTTATATTTTAAACGAAATTTATAAGGTTGGATTAGAGTTGAAGAAAGAGCAAGAGCTTGTAATATAATAAATTAATAACCTTTTAAACTTGAGACTACTCTGAAAAGCCAAAAATTAATTCTTTTAGTTGTCCGATGAATTATTAATTGATTGACTAAAAAATATTAACAAAATTAGGCTTTTGCAAATATATTCATCGGATGAATTTTCGGAGCAGACTTAAACTTACTAATATTAATAAAGTGGCAATAATAGTAAATCTTGATGTAATGCTTGCAATACGCAAGATGTCTCTTACCGAACTGTCGGAAAGGGTTGGGATTACTATGGCTAATCTTTCGGTATTAAAAAGTGGTAAAGCAAAAGCAGTACGATTTACTACGCTAAATGCTATTTGCAAAGAGTTAAACTGCAAACCTGGTGATATACTAGATTATGAGAATAATGAGTAAAAAGTAAAAATGATTAGCGCATTAATAAATATAAGATTCAAACAATTTTACAGGGGAATAATTGATATTGGCCTGATAAGGATAATCTTTATGCTTGGGTTATTGGCATTTTTAGCTTTTACCATGTTTATGGGTACATCAAATATTCCGGAGGTTTATTATGTTTCAGAAATATACCTGCTAATTATTGTATTTATTCAAATAAAACGACAAGATAAAATATTCTTAAAAAGCCATTTCAATAATTATAATTTAATTTATTTTATTGAATATTTATTACTATCAATTCCAATTATTGTTTGTTTGATATTTCACTATCAATGGATGATAGTTGCTGTTTTTTTATTTGCAATAAGCTTAATTGTAAATATAGATTTTAAACCAAAACACCGAAGCTTAAATACAAAAATTCAACAGTTAATTCCAAATGATTGTTTTGAGTGGAAAGCCGGAGTAAGAAAAACTTTGTTTGTAATAATTATATTTTGGGTAATAGGGTTGGGCACATCATTTTATATAGGTAGTGTACCAA
Source organism: uncultured Bacteroidales bacterium (assembly GCA_965370965.1). Lineage (GTDB taxonomy): Bacteria > Bacteroidota > Bacteroidia > Bacteroidales > SZUA-534 > GH45. The sequence continues at coordinate 9,182 of CBDUWQ010000024.1, read as the reverse complement.
TAGTGATTTTAATTTTAGGAATTATTCCCCTTAATTTTTACGAAAAAGGAGAGCCCTATCAAATGATTATAGCTTATAAAATGAATACAAGTAAGTTTTTATTTTATAAAATAAAAATGCAAATCATGTTGTTTTCAATTCTATCTATTCCTTTAATAGTAGGATTTATAATATTTCATTCTGAAAATTGGTATATACCGGTTGCCGAATATTTTATAATTATATCGTTGCAGATTTATGTTATACTTACAAAATATGCATTTTATGAGCCAAACAGTAAGTCTTCTGTATCATCAATATTTGGAATAATTGGTGTATTAGGGCTATTTATACCCATATTTATACCCATTGTTTGGCTGTTATCATTAATATTTTACTTCAAATCATACGAAAATCTTAACCTTTATTTAAATGATTACAATTAATAACCTTTGCATATCATACAGTAATAATAAAAATGTTATAGATTCGTTAAATCTATCATTAACAAAAAATACAATAAATGGAATTGTTGGTTTAAATGGAGCGGGCAAAACTACACTTCTAAATGCAATTTATGGTTTAAAAAAAACCGATTCAGGAGAAATTAATTGTAATGGAGCGAGAATTACGAAAAAACAAATGTCATATCTGGTAACAGAAAATTTCTTCTACTCAAATATTACAGGTAGAGAATATCTTAGCCTATTTAAAAATAAGCTGTTTGATATTGATAAATGGAATAACCTGTTTGCTTTACCGTTAGACCATATTATTGATTCGTATTCGACAGGCATGAAAAAGAAATTGGCTGTGCTTGGTATTTTAAAACAAGAAAAATCAATAATGATATTGGATGAACCATTTAGCGGTTTAGATATTGAAACATGTAGAATTATTCGCTCAATATTGTTACGGTTAAAAGAGAAAGGAAAAATTATTATTGTTACATCTCATATTATTGAGACTTTAACAAATTTGTGTGATTATATCCATTACCTTGAAAAAGGGAAAATAAAATACAGTAAAGAAAAGGGTGATTTTGCAGAATTTGAGCGTGATATTTTTGAATCGTTAGAAAACAAAAATGCAAAATTATTGTCGGAATTAATTGGGTAATTTATAAAATGAGCATTTAAATTAAAATATTATGAATATAGCTTTAATAGGATACGGACAAATGGGCAAAGAGATTGAAAAAATTGCCAAAGAGAGAGGACATAAAATAACTTTGATTATTGATAAGAACAACCAGAACGATTTAAATAAGGAAAAACTATCAACTATTGATGTTGTTATTGAATTTAGCAGACCCGAATGTGCAGTTGAAAACTTTAAAAAATGCTTTATAAATGGTATTCCTGTTGTTTCGGGCACAACAGGCTGGTTAAATAAATTACCTGAAGTAATAAATGCTTGCGAAAAAAACAGCACAGGCTTTTTTTATGCATCAAACTTTAGCCTTGGGGTAAACCTATTTTTTGGACTAAACAAAAAGCTTGCAAAGCTAATGAACCCGTTTAAAGAATATGAAGTTATGATAAATGAAACGCATCATATCCGCAAGCTTGATGCCCCAAGTGGAACAGCAATTACTCTTGCCGAAGGGCTAATATCTAATTTACAACATATTACAAAATGGGAAAATAGCGAAAATATTGACCACAGCTCAGTTCCTATTAACTCATTACGTGAGGGCGATGTTACAGGAACACATGAGGTTATTTACAACTCAGATGTTGATACTATTTCAATAAAACACGAAGCTAAAAGCAGAAAAGGATTCGCACTAGGTGCAGTTTTTGCTGCCGAATTTTTAAATGGTAAAACAGGATTTTACGGAATGAACGATTTATTAAATATTTCCTGAAAATAACGTTTAATTAATAGTTGAATATATATTTTTGCATTTTGAAATTTAAATAAATAATACGAACTAAAATTATTGGTTCAATAAATATAAAATTATATGAATAATATTTGGAATAATAAATGGACAAAATTTGCCATATATGGCACACTCTATCTTTTATGGGTAATTTGGAACACAAACTACTGGTGGTTAATTTTACTTCCGGTAATATTTGATATTTACGTAACAAAAAAAGTACATTGGTCTTTTTGGAAAAAAAGAGGAGTAAAAAAGCAAACTAAAGTTGTTGAATGGATTGATGCTATTATATTTGCCGTGATAGCAGCTAGTTTCATCCGCACATTTTTTTTCGAGGCATACACTATACCTACCTCATCAATGGAAAAATCGTTGTTAGTTGGTGATTATCTTTTTGTGAGCAAAAGTGCTTATGGTCCACGTAAACCAAATACACCTTTATCATTTCCGTTTGTACATCATTCGTTACCAATGACCAACAATACTAAAAAATCATTTATTGAGTCATGGCAACGCCCCTATATGAGAATGAGCGGATACCGCACAATTAAAAATAATGATGTGGTGGTATTTAATTTTCCTGAAGGCGATACCGTTTGTGTTGAGAATCAGGCACCTAGTTATTATCAGCTTTGTCGCGATATGGGTCGCAAAAATGTTTGGAAACGTTTTACAGTAATTCACCGCCCCGTTGACAAGTGCGAAAACTATATTAAACGCTGCGTAGCAATACATGGCGACAGCCTTCAAGTAATTAACGGACAACTATATATTAATGGGAAGCCTCAAATAAAAGCAGGAGAGGTGCAATACAGGTACGCAATTTTAACCGATGGCACCCAAATTAACCCAAGGGCTTTACAAAAACTTGGTGTATCAAAAGAAGATTTTCAACAAGGATATGTTCAGCCGGGTTATTACGTATTACCTTTAACTGATAAAATGGCAAAGCGCATTAGTACATTTAATATTGTTAAAAAAATTGAAAGAATAAATGCCGGCAACCGCGATGGTAGCAGCAGGTTATTCCCACATGATCCACGTTATAAATGGAACGAAGATAATTATGGTCCTATTTGGATTCCGCAAAAAGATGCTACAATTGATTTGAACATGGATAACCTACCATTGTTTAAAAGAGCTATAGGACACTATGAAGAAAATAAACTTGAAGTTAAAGACAGCATTATATATATTAATGGTAAAATTGCCAATAGTTATACTTTTAATATGGACTATTATTGGATGATGGGCGATAACAGACACAACTCGCTTGATTCGCGTTTTTGGGGGTATGTGCCCGAAGACCATATTGTAGGCAGAGCATCGCTAATATGGCTGTCGTTAGATAAGGACTATGGTTTTCCGAAAAATATACGGTTTAAAAGGATGTTTAGAACAATTAATTAGAGTATGTCTATTAGTTACACAGCTTTTTAAAAAACTTTTACATAATAATAAAAGTGAAAAAAAATAAAAAAGGGATAAAAGAGTGGGGACAGGCTTTATTGCTTGCCCTTGCCCTTGCCTTATTAATAAAAGGTTTAATTATACAGTCGTTTATGGTTGCATCGCCACAAATGGAAAAAACCATATTAATCGGCGATTATATTATGGTAAATAAAGTGCCGTATGGTGCCCGACTGCCCATAACATTGTTGTCGGTGCCTTTTTTTCCTTCGGCTTATTTTGAATTAATTCAACTGCCCTATTTACGTCTTCCGGGAATTGGATCAATTAAGCAAAACGATTTGGTTGTATTTAATTATCCAATGCAATTTGACCCGCCAATTGATAAAAAGAAATATATGGTTAAACGTTGTATTGGCTTGCCTGGCGACACTATACAAATAAAAAATAAAAATGTTTTTATTAACGATAAACCTAACACAAGCACGCAACACCTTCAATTTAACTACCGAATTGTAACTAACAACACTCCCATTGATAAAGATTTTTTAGATAAATATGAAATAAACGAAGGTGGTATGGTTTCCGATATCGGCATTTATGATTTTCCGCTTGATAATACAAGATATGAACAAATAAAGGCTGATAATAATATTAGGTATGTTAGAGAACTAAAAGACTTTCCCGGTGAAAACAGTAGATATATTTTTCCCATTGGACATTTCTACTCTTTTAATAAAGACTACTATGGACCTTTGTTAGTACCTTATAAAGGACAGATAATTAATATTGATACCCACAACATTGAACTTTACCATGATTTATTAACAGAATATGAAAACAATATTGTAGAGATTAAAAAGTACAAAATTTATATTAATGGTAAAAAAACAACAAAATACTCCATAAAACATGACTATTACTTTGTAATGGACGATAATCGCGATAATGCAAAAGACAGCAGATATTGGGGTTTTTTACCAAAAAACCATATTGTTGGTAAAGCATCATTTATATGGTTCTCATATGACAAATCAAAAGGTAAAATTCGTTGGAACCGAATATTTAAACACCTGTTTTAGAATATACTTATCAAGTAAACTATTAATCTGAGTTCGACTTAAAATAAGAATCACAGAAAGTTATGTTTATGACAGATTTGTGCTGAGAATTCTGAAAAAATAGCGGACTATATTAAAGGATTTTCGGTGCTTTTGGCATAAATTTTACCAAATCCTCTTGCAATATTCTGATATTGCTTCGATAATTTGTCAAAATTTCTACTCAAAACCAGCTCAAACTGTAACCGTATTTTAAATCGAACTCAGGTTATTACCAATATTTTGTGTTTTATTTGTTTTTTAAAGCAATTATTGTTTTTTTGTATTAAATTATAAATTCGGATATTATGGCAATACAATCGCAAATTGACAACCTTGATAAAAAAATATTGACATTGGTATCAAAAAATGCCCGAATACCTTACCTTGAAGTAGCAAGAGAGTGTAATGTTTCAGGTGCAGCAATACACCAGCGAATTCAAAAACTTATAAAAATAGGGGTTATAATAGGTTCTGAGTTTATTATCAACCCTAAATCAATTGGTCTTTCAAGCTGTGCTTATATTGGGATTTTTTTACAGAAAGCTGGACTTTATAATGAGGTATTAAAAAAGTTAGAGCAAATTCCTGAAATAGTTGAGTGCCACTATACCACAGGAGGTTATTCACTTTTTATTAAAGTGGTTACCCGCGATAACGAACACCTGAAGGAGATACTTGCAGGTGAGCTTCAAAAAATTGAGGGAATAGAACGTACCGAAACATTTATATCGCTTGAAGAAAACTTTAAAAGACAATTCCCTATAGAATAATTCCTTAATTAAACAATTGACTTCGAGGCAATTGACATAGGGCAATTGGCTGTAAATCCAAATAACACAAAGCGAATAATTCCAAAAAGTTTAATTTTTTTCTGTATTAAAAGAAGCTATTTATATATGTTTTTTAATATGAAATTACCTATTTTTGTGCAAAACTAATAATTACACATATATGAAAAAAGATAATAAGGTATTTGAGATTATTGAAAAAGAATACCAACGCCAAAAAAACGGAATTGAACTAATTGCCTCAGAGAATTTTGTTAGTGAGCAGGTAATGGAGGCAATGGGTTCGTGTATGACCAATAAGTATGCTGAGGGATATCCCGGCAAACGATATTATGGCGGTTGCCAACATGTTGACGAAACAGAGCAGTTAGCCATTGACAGGATAAAGGAAATTTACGGAGCAGAATATGCTAATGTACAGCCACACTCGGGTGCACAAGCAAATATGGCAGTTTTTATTGCTGTATTAAAACCGGGTGATACCTTTATGGGGCTCGATTTATCACATGGCGGACACCTATCGCACGGTTCGCCTGTAAATACATCGGGCATATTATACAATGCCGTATCGTACGAGGTTAAAGAGGATACAGGCATGGTTGATTATGATATGATGGAGAAAGTTGCAATGGCTGAAAAACCAAAATTAATTGTAGGTGGTGCCTCAGCCTATTCGCGCGAATGGGATTATGAGCGTATGCGTAAAATAGCCGATAAAGTTGGTGCACTATTTATGGTTGATATGGCTCACCCCGCCGGTTTAATTGCTGCAGGGTTATTAAAAAACCCTGTTAAACATGCCCATATTGTTACTTCAACAACCCACAAAACAATGCGCGGTCCACGTGGAGGCATTATTTTGTTAGGTAAAGATTTTGATAATCCATGGGGATTAAAAACACCAAAAGGTAATGTTAAAAAAATGTCGGCATTGCTTAATTCAGCAGTTTTCCCGGGTATTCAAGGCGGCCCTCTTGAGCATGTAATTGCATCAAAAGCTGTTGCTTTTGGCGAAATGTTAGACCCATCGTACAAAGAGTACCAAATACAAGTAAAAAAGAATGCCTCTGTAATGGCTCAGGCTTTTATTGACAAAGGATATAAAGTAATATCGGGTGGTACTGATAACCACTCAATGTTGATTGATTTAAGAACTAAATTTCCTGAAATTACAGGAAAAGTTGTTGAAAATATTTTGGTTGAAGCCGATATAACAATCAATAAAAATATGGTACCCTTTGACAGCCGCTCTCCATTTAAAACATCAGGATTACGGGTTGGGACTTCAGCTATTACAACACGTGGATTAAAAGAGGCTGACATGCCAATAATTGTTGATTTTATTGATAAGGTTATATCAAACGCTGACAATGAGCAAGTTATAAATGAGGTTAAAGCTGATGTAAATAAAATGATGAGCAACAGACCTATGTTTGCTTGGTAATTAGGATTTACAAAAACAGATTTGTATTTATATCAATTATAAAGCAAAAACCCCGCACAAAGTGCGGGGTTTTTGGCTTATTAAATCTTCACTTTTATACTGAATTCGTTTAAGGGTACCTCTTAATTATATCTCCTTAATTTTTTCTAAACGTGCCCTAACTTCATCCTCTTTTATATCAATTTCATCTAAAATTTTATATAACTGTTCTTCCCTAATCTGCATTTTTTCTATCAAATTTCTCGACTCATTTTCTTTTCTCGACATCTCCTCTTGTGTTGCCTGCAGCTCTTCCATATTTTGTCTCATCTCTTCCTCTTGTGCCGCCAACTCTTCCGACTGTTGTTTCGATTGTTCAAGCAATTTGTTTGTACGCCCATTTACCCTTGCATTAGCTATTGTTGATGCGATACTCTCTCCAAGCTTTTCAACAAACTCAATTTGGTGTGGCTCAAATTTACTAAACGATACAAGCTCAATAATAGCATAAACCTCATCATTTAATATGGCAGGCACAATTAATATCGAACGGGGGTTTGCCTCTCCCAACCCCGATGTAACATGAACGTAATCTTCCGGTACATCTTCCATGTAAATTGTTAGCTTTTCATAGGCACAGCGTCCAACAAGGCTCTCTCCTTTTTTAAACTGCTTTTGCATAGTCTTTTTCCTATCATAAGCAATTGCACCTGTAAGGTCATAAGTCACATTATCAACATCTTCTTCGTCAGTATTCTTAACAAACAATCCACCTTGAATGGCATCAACATAATCAACAAGGTTGCTCATTATACTAAAAGACAGTTCTTCAATGTCTTGATTATGCTGTCGTAATATTTCACCAAATTTGGCCAATCCTTGTGTTGCCCAATTTTGCTTTTCGTCCTTAAGTTTTCTCTTAGATTCTTCCTCATTAGCAAAAATAAGGTTCTGCCTCATTTCCAACAAAGCGCTTCCCAATATATCATTTTCACCAACTTTTTTATAATCAGCCTCCAAATCTCCCTTTCCAATAGTTCTTGCAAATTCAGCCGTTCTACCTAGTCCATCAATTAAATAGTTAAGCGAATTGGCCATATCTTCAATTTCATCGCCCGATTTAATTTTCAGCTTATCATTCTCTTTAATATCTCCTTCCGACAAATTCTTCAACACCTTTGTTGTTCTTTTTAAAGGGCTTGTAATGTTACGGGCTATAAAATAAATAACTATTGAAAATATAACAATCCCTAACAATGAAAAAAGCATTGACACAAGAGCAGTTTTCTTGGCTTTTGCAATTATTGAACCATATGGAACACTAACAGCAAAGCACCAGGGTGTAACGGTTTTTCCCATTACAATAGGAATATAAGTAATGTAACTCTCCTCCCCATTTATTAAATCAATTCCTTGATAAGATATTGTTTTACCATTTGCAATATTGTTTAAAATATTGTGTTCATGGTCTATATCAGGAAAATACTCGGAAAAATTACCCCCAACTAACTCTTCATTAGGAAAGGCAACAAACTGACCTCCATTTGAAAATAGAAAGGCATATCCTCCGCCAAATACATCTATGCTACCAATCAATTCTTTAAAATACTCCAATGAAATATCACAACCTACCAAACCTGCAAACTCACCATTTTTTAATATTGGAATGCAAACACTTGACATCATCTCCAAATCTTGCTTATTACCTGAATATGTATCATAATAGGGTTCAACAAGAGTTTCTTCTTTTGAAATTTTCATTTGCTGATAGGAACCTACTTTTTTTGTTACAAGGTTATCCGTATCCAATGTGTCATGCATTGTTTTTATATTTCCATAATCGTCGCGATATATTGTATTACGAACTCGTCCTGATTTATTATGGAAATTTTCATCAACAAATTTCAACTCAAAATTATACCAATATGATAAAGCCTGAGGGCTTCCTTTCATAACTGATTCAATCATTGGTGTATAAACCTTTCCTCTATCTTTATTTGATAATGTTTCAAAGGTGGAAAAAGAAAATGCCAAGCCTCGCGAGAGATCAAACTCTCTGTCTATTCCGGACTTAACAATATGTGCAAACTTTTCAGCCGATTCATCAGTAATCCGTTGAGTATGCTGTATTGCAATTTTACTACTTTGTTTTATAAGGTAAACTATTGATATTCCAAAAACCAAAAGTATTATTGGTATTAAATATACCATCATTTTCTGATGCAGCGATAAACAAAATTTCATATTATATTTTATTTTGTAGTGCACGTAAATATAACAAAATAAAACTTGCTATAAAACATAGTTGTCAAGTTTCACAAGGTTGTTTATGAAGACTTGCATAATTAATAATTTGTTTTCAAAATATTTCGGTTTTTCTTTAACCTGATTAATTCATGCGTTTAGTTTGGTGTAGATATAAGACGTCGCTACCTGCCTATGTAGTTATCTACTTCAAAGGTAGTGCAACCTGCCCGACTTAGTCATTCAGGTTTACCTTAAGGCGGGCGAAATAGATGCACCAAAATAAATGGTAACTAATCAGTGTAAGCAAAGTCTTTAAAATTAAGGAGTAATGTAATTTTTTG
>CBDUWQ010000023.1:0-33039 GCA_965370965.1 uncultured Bacteroidales bacterium | reverse complement strand
GATAATCAGAGTATTAATTGAAGTTGTGATGAATTCTTGCATAATTCAGGCTATATCCAAACTATAAAAAACTTATTTTGAGAAAGGTCGAAACATTTTTACCTCATTTAAGTTGCAGAAAATCAGATTTATAGGACGGTATAATTATAATTGTGGAATATAAACCACAAATATATATATAATTGTTCTTATGGATAAATATAATGTTATATATTTGTTGAATATTATACACAATATATTATTAAGAGTTTAAAAAAATAATACAATAAATAAGTTACTATGGAAGCAGTTATTAAATTTTCTGACAAGCGTTTACGCAACACAAAGTTCGATTTTGAGCGCTACCTGCTATCCAAAATAGATTGGAGCGACAGATTGATATCGATACCCGGAAGCAGAGGTGCAGGTAAAACTACGCTTATGTTACAATACATGAAAAAAACATACGGAACTTCGGGCAAGGCTCTGTACATGAGTTTAGATAATACATATTTTACAAGCAACAGTTTAATTGACACGGTTGAAAGCTTTGCAAAATACGGTGGCGAAGCTTTTTTTATTGACGAAGTGCACAAGTACCCCAACTGGTCGATTGAATTAAAAAATATATACGACGAATATCCCGAGTTAAAAGTTGTATTTAGCGCTTCGTCAATATTGGAGCTTTATAAAGGCGAGGGCGACTTGAGCCGCAGGCTGTCAACTTATTATTTACCACCATTGTCGTTACGCGAGTTTATTGAGTTGGAGCATAATATTAAGTTCCCGGTATTTGGACTAAACGATATTCTGGAAAAACATAAAGATATAAGCCGCCTTATTTGTGAAAAAATTAAGCCTTTACCTGTTTTTAAAGATTACCTGATTTATGGTGCTTTGCCTTTTTATCGCGAAAGCAGAAATAAATACCACGAGCGGCTAATAAATGTAATTAACCTCACGCTTGATTATGACTTACCATCGGTTACTCCGGTAATTTATGCCCATGTAATTAAAATTAAGCAATTGCTAAAAATTATAAGTGGGCTTGTACCGTATAAGCCAAATATTACAAAGCTGGCAGCACAAACTGGAATTGATCGCAAAACAGTACTTAAATATCTTGATTTACTTAAAAAATCGGAGCTGACAAGGCAAATAAACTCGGCAAGTAAAAGCGATTCGGTATTTACAAAGCCCGAAAAAATTTATTTGGGCAACCCAAACCTTATGTATTGCCTGTGCGACGAAAAGCCAAATATGGGAACTTTGCGTGAAACTTTTTTTGCACAACAATTATCGGTAAATCATAATGTGTATAGCAGCAAAGAATCTGATTTTTTAATTGACAACCACTATACTTTTGAGGTTGGCGGACCTAAGAAAGGCTCACGGCAAATTTTAGATGTGCCCAATGCTTTTATTGCTGCCGATGAAATTGAACATGGTTTTGCCCATAAAATTCCTTTATGGATGTTTGGGTTTATGTATTAATTGATAGCTGCAACTAACACCTCGAATGCTCTTGCTAAGACGCTGTTACTGAACTAAGCCGAAGTACTATTCGTACAATAACACATGTACCTATATTATTTCTTTTGGGCTTATTCATTTTTTATAAGCTACAAATAACACCTTGAATTTTCTTATCAAGATACGGTCACTGAGATAAGCCGAAGTACTATTCGTATCGGAGAGCATCAACTGGGTTTCGCCTTGCTGCCCTGAAAGTTTGCCAACTAACCGTAAGCAAAGCAATTAGTAAAGTAATGCCGCCTGCCAAAGCAAATATCCACCAACTTAGTGTGGTTTTGTAGGCAAAGTTTTGTAGCCATTTATTCATGGAATAATAAGCAATTGGGCAGGCTATTGTAAATGCAATTGCTACCCATTTAATAAAGTCTTTATTTAGCATGGTCAGTATTTCGATTACTTTGGCACCAGTTACTTTTCTTATACCAATTTCTTTAATTCGATTCTGAGTAGTTAAAATTCCCAATCCTAAAATACCAAGCATTGATATTGCAACAGCCAAAAATGCCATAATAGATAAAATTGCTTTGGTACGAATTTCTTTGTTGTAATTTGACTGAATTTTAGCATCAATAAATTCATATTCAAACGGATAGTCTGATTCTATTGAATTCCAAACTGTTTCAATTTTCTTTATGCTCTGTTGTATTTCACCTGGGTGTAAACGAACAAGAACTTTATTTAAACCATAGTTACTTAAGTAATAGATAACCGGTTTCCCTCGTTCTTTTAAAGATCGGTATTGAATATTATCGATTACACCAATTATTTCGTACGATTGTCCCTTACCATCGAAATTATTAATTAGTTTCTCACCAATTGGATTTTCTAATCCCAGTGCTTCCATTCCTATTTTATTAATAATTAATTTGTTGCTGTCAGAACTTTGGCTTGGGTGAAAATCTCTTCCTAATATAAATTTAGTTTCTAAAACTTTAAAAAAATCAACGTTAACAGGTAACTGCCCAAAATTCATGCTATTTTCTGGCTTTTGTTTTGCTAATTCAACACTACCATAATTATTAATATATTCGCCAGGAACATTCCATGATGCAGAAACTCCTTTAACTTCAGTCATTTTATTTAATTGTTCCTTAAAAAGATTGAATCGTTTATGCACATTTTTATCCCAAGGGTTATTTATTGTTATAAGTTGTGATTTATTAAATCCAAGTTTTTTATCTAAAACAAGGGAAGTCTGTTTGTTGATGGTAATTACAGCAACAATTAATACTATTGAAATACCCAATTGTGCAACTGTAAGCGTTTGTGAAAATTTGGAAGAGGAATTTTTTTTGCGATGCAAAAATGTTGCTTTGCCTGAAAGTATATGAACTGGATTAACATTTGCAAGTAACCATGCTTGATAAAAAGATACGATTATTACAGTAATGAAAATTAGTGAAAGCAGGACTGTTATTGCCACCCAATTTGACATTGAAAAGAATAGATTTGTTCCCATAATCATATTGAATCTGGGAATAAGAACAATGGAAATAAAAACAGCACAAACAGCGCAAATCAAAACAATAAACAAACTTTCGGTAAATGTTGAAGTTAATATTGACCCTCTATCAGCTCCCATTGTTTTCTGAATTCCTGTATAATAGTTACGTTTTGCCAATAGAGCAATTGAAAGATTAATGTAGTTGAAACACGCTATACATACAACAAGCAAAGCAATAAGGCAAAAAGCGAAAACAAGCTGAATATCGCCTCTTATTGCACTATCCCAAATAGTGTCGGATGAGTACAAATGTATTTTTGACAATGGCTGAAGTATAAATTTGCTTTCGCTTTGATTATAATTATTTGGTAATGAATTTTTATGTAATTCAGTTATTTTTTGCTCAAGGCTATTAATGTTTGTATTGGCTGGAAGCTTAAAGTAGAAACTAGATGAAGCCATATTCCACGATTCCATCATATATGGGTTTAACTCGTTTTTTGCATCAATTGAAGCTAATAAATCTACTTGAAAATGAGATGTAACAGGTAAGTCTTTAATAACACCTGAAACTTCAAAGTCGTATTTGTTTTTATATTTTAGAATTTGTCCTAAGGGATTAGATTTGCCAAACAATTTTTGAGCCTTACTCTCGGTTATTACAATTTTATTTGGAGCATTCAATGCATTAGCTGGTGTTCCTTTAACGAATTCAACTGTAAAAATATCGAAAAAACTATTGTTTGTAAAAACAAGATTATTAAAAACATGGTCGTTATTGTTGTGTCGAAAAAAGTCTGTTGACTTGTTGTAATAGTACAACATTGTACCAATCTTAAGCTCAGGGATATTCTTTTCTAGAATCTGATTAAAAACAACCGGATGGTCAGGACAACGACCATCTTTGTCAACATCAAGTAACCTAACAATCTGATTATAATTAGTATTAAACTTGTCAAAAGATAATTCATATTGTACAAATAGTACAATTATTAAACATACAGCAAGACTAACTGACAGCCCAAATATATTTATTATGCTTCCTGTTTTTTGTTTTAAAATATTTCTGAAAACGAGTTTTAAATGAAAGTTCATAACAAAATAGTTTTTAGTTTTACGTTTTTACTCATATCTCAAAGCTTCTACTGGATTTCGCATCGCTGCTCTTTAGGTTTGATACTAAACTGTTAATAAGGCTATTACCAAAGCAAAAAATCCTGCTAATGGGAATATCCACCAACTAATTGTAGTTTTGTAAGCAAAACTTTCGAGCCACTTTTGCATTCCCAAATAAGTTAATGGTGTTGCAATTATAAAAGCTATTGACACCCAACGTACAAGTATTATATTTAATCATAGTTTTCATTCAATCAAAAAAATCATAGCTCAAGACATTTACTCATACCTCAAAGCTTCCACGGGGTTTCTACTCGCCGCTCTCCAGCTTTGCCAGCTAACAGTTGCTAATGCTATAAACAAAGCAATAAAACCTGCCAATGCAAATATCCACCAACTTAGTGTGGTTTTATAGGCAAATGTTTGAAGCCATTTGTTCATTACATAATATGCAATGGGTGTGGCTATAACAAAAGCTATTGCTACCCATTTAATGAAGTCTTTATTTAGCATTTTCATTATTTCGTTAGCTTTTGCACCGTTTACTTTACGTACGCCAATTTCTTTAATTCTATTATTTATACTAAATAACGAAAGACCAAACAAGCCCATACAACACAACGACATAGCCACAATTGTCATTAAATTCAAAAATGTGGCGGTTTGTATTTCTTTCCTGTAATTAAAATTGAATATATCATCCATAAATTTATACTCCATTGGATAATCAGGAGAAATATCTTTCCAATGTTTGCCTATTTTAGCAACTGTTTCTGTCAAATTTTCTGACCTAAGTTTTACTATTATCTGTTCATAAAACCGAATATTATCCCTTTTGCAAAAGAATATTATGGGAAGGCTTTCACTATGAATAGTATTAAATTCAATATTCTTAACTACACCTATTATCTCTCGCGACTTATCGTCCCACATTTTAGCTAGTTTTACCCCAATAGGATTTTCTAAGTTTAATGTCTCAGCCAGTGCTTCTGTAATAATAATATTGTCTTTATCGGCACTACCTTCAATAAAATCACGCCCTTCTTTTATTGATGCTCCTATAACTTGTAAATAATTGGTATTTACAGAAATAAATCCACATCCTTGCATTCCGTTTTGTTCATTACTGGCCACACATGGACCACCCCAATTATTTATTCCATTGAGTGGAACGTTTGAGCCACATGATATTGATTCAATCTCGGGATATTTATCTAGTATATTTTTAATTGTATTATACCTACCCTCTATATCACCTTCATCATTTTCAATAATTAATACCTGTTCTTTATTAAAACCTGCATCATGTTGCCTTATTAACTTTAATTGTTTATTAACTGTAAAAGATGATATAACTAGCACTATTCCAATGGCAAATTGTGTAATTATCAAAGAATTATAGAAAGTTTTTTTAGTTTTCGTTCCATTCTTTCTGGTAAATATTGTAATCCCTTTTAGTTGGCCGGTTGTTTTAGCCTTTATCATATGTATAAGCGGTAAGCTACCACATACAATAAGTAGTAGTGTTGAAAGTAATACTATAAAGAGCAATAGCTGTGTATTATTAAAGATGGAAAGAGATAATTCCTTATCTATAAATTCGTTAATAAGTGGCAAACTCATTTTAATTATTAACAAACTAAATAAATATGCCAACATAAGGTATGCAGATATTTCGAGAAATACCTGACGAGAAAATACTCTTAAATTCGCACCTAACACTTTCTTTATTCCGTTTTCAATAGAACGTTTACTTTGAATTGCATTTGACAGATTTATGAAATTTAAACAGGATATTAAAAGAATAAAAGCGGCTATTAATGTAAAACCTTTTACAAAATCAATAGCACTAACAGTTCCCATAATTTCTCCTGACTTTAAGTAAACATCATTAAATGGTTGCAAACGTGACCGAACATGATCTCCGGTACAAGGTATATCTTCACTCTTAAGATTCCAAACTTCAGCTATTTTTGTCTCAACAGTACTAATTCGATCTGAATTAAGTTTGAAATACGCATCAGTAGAATGCCATCCCCACTGAGTGAAAAATCGTGGATTTAGCACATTAAATGTGGAAAGGGAAGCAATAAAATCGGTCCTTATATGTGATTGCTTTGGAATATCTTTAAAAATTCCGGTAATAGTAAAGTCTTGTTGGTTTTCAACATTAATTACTTTCCCAATTGGGTTTTCACCTTTAAAAATTTGATTGGCTTTGCTTTCTGATATTGCAATTGACATAGGTTCAGATAACACATTTTTTGTATCCCCAATTAAAAGATCCCATCCAAAAAAGTTAAAAAAAGCAGAATCTGCAAAAACAAAATTTTCAGCTTTTAATCTTAAATCATCAATTTTAAGATTCGCATCAGACCATTTTAAACGAACACAGGATTCTATCTCCGGTATATCGTTAAGAATTTCATTGGCAAATACTGCTGGCTGACCAAAATGCATTTTATGATTTCGCCCATTATTACAAGCCATTAAGTAAACATCTTCGGTATTTGCAAAGTGTTTATCATACTTAAATTCGTTCTGGGCAAACAGAAAAGCCAAAATAGAAAATACTAAGCCAAATGATAAGCCAATAATATTTATACCTAAGAATACTTTTTGCTGAAGTAGTTTCCTTGTTATTTGTTTAAGCTCGTTAAGTATCATAATTAGTAATTTTAATAATAAATATATTCGTTCATTAATTACTACTCGCACCTTAATGCCTCAACCCCGACTAAAATATCGGGATTTCAGCATCAAGATACTGTTATTGAGCGAAGCCGAAGTACTATTCGTACCTTAAAGCTTCAACAGGATTTCGCCGTGCTGCTTTATATGTTTGCCAGCTTATAGTAGCTACTGCAATTGTAATCAGCACAAAAGCTCCAACTATAAACAACCAAATACTTAGTGCCGTTTGATAGGCAAAACTATGCAGCCAGTTGTTGGTGAAATAATATGCTAATGGAATTGCTATGAGTAGTGCAAATATTATTACCAAAGCAAAACCTTTATTTATTAGCATTAAAATATCATATACTCTTGCTCCATTTACTTTTCGTACACCTATTTCTTTTGTCATTCGACTAACAGTAAAAATAACCACGCCAACTAAACCTAAAACCGTAATTATAATGGCAATTACTGAAAGCCAAACTATAATTTTAGTGAAGTCTGATTCTGTTTGATAAATGCTATTTAGGTGCTTATCCATATAAAAACAGTCGAATGGAAAATCGGGCTCATTTAGTGTCCATATTTTTTTCATAGAGCCAATAACCGCTTGTTGGTTTTGGAATCCGGCCGCCATTTTAACCGATATATAATTAAACCTATTTGCCTTAAATATTACTTGTGGCGGAACAATGGAGTGAACCGATGTAAAATGATTATCTTCAAAAACCCCTATAACTTTACAATCAACATTTAAGCCATTAAACCAGTTGTTTTTATCAATCAGAATTTTTCCTATTGGATTTTCCCAACCAGTATGCTTTAACATGGCCTCGTTTATAAGCGCAACTGTATAATCAGCTTGAGTGCTTTGCTCAAATGTTTTTCCTTGAATAATATTAAAATCATACATTTCAACAAAAGAAGCATCGCCCAATAGTGTTCTAAAACTCACTTCTTTCTCTTGCTCTTTTACAATTATGTTTGCTCCCCATCCTTCATTAATTAGCTTACCAGGAATAGCACTGGAGAAACTAACATCAATTACACCTGGTATTTTTGTAAACGATTCATAAAACTGTTCAAAGTTACCTTTATATCGCCCTGTGGAAATTACGGCGGTATTCTCTTTATCGAACCCTGCATATGAATTTTGCATAAACACCAATTGCTTGTTTATAGCAATAGAACTAACTATAAGAAATACAACAATACCAAACTGTAAGCAAAGCATTAATTTATTTAAAACGTATATGTTTTTGTTAATTTCCTGCGACTTAGTAATTGAATGGCGGTTAGATAGTAAAGCTGATATAAATGAACTTATTATGGCTATAAATATTATTAAACCTAACAGATATACTACAATAAAATTATTGGTTTGAACTTGCTTAAAAAGCATGAAATTATTAACTAAATATTCGTTTAGAAACAATTTACAAAACCCAAAAGCCAATACCAAGGAACTTAAAGTAACGAGTAAAGTATCAATAAAACTATTTACCATAAAATGATGGAACTTTGTTCCAAATACTTTTAGTGTAGCATTTACTTTTTTACGCTTAGCTGTTAACGATAATGTAAAATTGGTATGATTTACTAAAGTTATAAGTAACAATAGAGCACCTAAAAGCTTAAATATCATGATTTTATTATGACTGCCCCGGTTAATTTTTTGCGACAGATGAGAAGAGTTTGCATAATAAGTATCAACAAAGGGCACTAATGATACTTGAGCAATAACATCAGGGTAATCTGCTTTTACATGTTCAAAAACCTCGCTTTCAACAGCATATTTGTTTGAATTGCTATAAAGTTCAACAAATGCATGCAGATTAGAACATCCCCACCCACACTTAAAAGTATATTTGTGAAGTTCTTTATACGTATCGAATGATACAAAATAATGAGTTTTAAACAATGAGTTTTTAGGATAATCTTGAATAACACCTGTTACAACTAAAGACCTTTTACCGTTCATTAATAGTATTTTTCCAATAGCATTTTTTTGCCCAAAATGCTTTTTAGCAACCGATTGTGTTAATACAATTTGGTTAGCGGCATCAAGGCAATGGTATTTATCGCCTTGTTCAAATTCGAATGAGAAAGATGCAAAAAAAGCACTATCGGCATATAAAGCATTTACATTAAAAGGCTCTTGATTAGCACCTTTAATAGAAATAGTTTCTACATCGAAGGGAATTACACGCTTTACATTAGGGTTAGATTCAAAATAATTAAAAAGCGGAACTTTAACTAAAAAACCATCTTGCCAAAGAGAAACGGTATAAATATTCTGCTTATTCTTATGCATCTTATCCACATTCTGTTCTGAAACTACAAACTGAATAATTAGTATCAGCAGAATAAAACAAAGCATAAATCCTATAATACTAAAAATGCTTATATTTTTATTTTGTACTAAACGACGCAGCGATTTTTTAATTGGACTCATAAAAATCTGATATTTCTTTTCTACACATTATTTCTATTGATAGACTAAAATTAATATTGGGTTTATTCATATTTGTTTACTCATAAAAATACTACTCATACCTTAATGCCTCAACTGGATTCCTGCGTGCCGCTCTAAAAGTTTGCCAGCTAATTGTCTGGAACTCTGATTATGCATGATTATTTGATGGACTTTGATTTTTTATTCTGAACTCGTTTAAACTGCATGCTCTTGCTTCCAAAATTTATAAGCAATCCTACTTCAAGATTATAGGCTTCGAGGTAATTAATTGCCTGTGCCAAATGCACATCTTCTAATTCTTTAACAGCTTTTATTTCAAGCATTACTTTTTCCTCAATAAAAAAATCAACCCTTCGAGTTCCAATATACTTCCCTTTGTAATTCAGAGAGATCTCCATTTCTCGCTGGAAAGCAAGTCCTTGAATTTCAAATTCAAATGCTAAGGCTCTTTGATAAATAACTTCTTGAATTGCAAAGCAATCATGAGCACCATAAAAATCAATCATATCTGTGAATAAAATCATTACCCAAATACTTATGAACTTCCATTGCACATTCAATTATTTTAGAAGTCAACTCTGAATGTTTATATTTCTCATTTACAGCCATATCAAATATTTTATTAATCATAGTTTTCATTCAATCAAAAAAATCATAGTTCAAGACATTTATTCATATCTTAATGCCTCAACAGGATTCCTGCGTGCAGCCTTAAAGGTTTGCCAGCTCACAGTTAGCAAGGCTATAAATAGCACTGTGCATCCTGCCAAAGCATACACCCACCAGCTTAGTGAGGTTTTGTAGGCAAAATTTTCAAGCCATTTACTCATGGCAAAATATGCAATTGGGCAGGCTATTATAAAAGCTATTGCTACCCATTTTACAAAATCGCGATTTAGCATTTGCATTATTTCGGTAACTTTGGCGCCGTTTACTTTGCGTATGCCTATTTCTTTTATGCGGTCGCGCGACATAAAAATTACCAAACCAAGTATTCCGGTAATTGACAAAAGCATACACCATAGAGCTACAAATTCAACAAAACGAGCAATTTCTTTCTCTTTATTATACTGCTCATTTAAACTATCGTCAAGAAACTTCACTTCTGCTTTATTAGCAGGATCAAATTGTTGCGCAATACTGTTTATATATGCTATGGTTTGTGTTGTATTTCCAGGTGCTAGTCGTAAAATAAGTTTATTTTTTCGGGTATCGGTTAACCAAAACTGCATTGGTTGAATAGGCTCTTTTAAATTTGAAAAATTAAAATCTTTTGCCACACCAATAACATCTCCCATAAAATCAAATCCTGAAATTTGCTTTTCGAGCGGTTTTTCCCAAGCAAATTCATGTACTGCATTTTGGTTAAGTATAAATGTATTTATATCAGCATCAGATGTTTCTGAAAATTTATGCCCTTGTGCAATTTCAATACCAAAAAAATTAAAAAAACGCGTATCAACAGGCCAGCATTTTAATTGAATAAATTTCTCATCAACTTTACGTCCCCATCCCATCCATACATTACCCGGAATGAATTGAGTGTAGGTATAATCAATAATATTGTCGTTTTTTATCAATTCGTTGGCAAATGCCTCATAACTATTACGCAGTGTTTTAGTTGTGCTTAAATATACTACATGCTTTTTATCGATACCAATATCGAAATTCTGCCAATAATTTAGCTGTTTTTCAATAAAAGCCGCAGATATTAACAATGTTATTGCAAATACAAATTGCAGAGTAACTAATGAGCTTCTAACAATTTTACCCTTGCCTGTAAAATGAGGTTTACCTTTAAGTGCTGGTATTAATGGTGAAGATGCAATGTACCTTGCCGGATAAATAGCAGCTAAAACACCAAATATTATCGCGCCTAAAACAAAATAGATAACAAACTCATATCGCCCGGCAAAGCTTAATCCGCTAATATTAAAAAACGACTCAATTTTTGCATATACTAACCAATGCATAAGAAAAGTTAATAATAATACTACCAACGAAATAAACACCGACTCCATAATAAGCTGACGAGTAGCAGCTCCCCGCTTTGCACCAAACACTCTAATAACCGATAAAGATTTTATACGATAGAAAGCTTGCGATGTGGAAAAATTAATATAATTAACCAAGCCCATTACTGCTAATATTATAGCTAAAACAGATAATACTTTTAACACAACTGAATTAACCGACTCATAATTACTCTCTTGCAAATAGTGTATTTTGCTTAAAGGTCGCAATACGCAAAATGTTTGGTTTGGGTATTCTGATTTAAAAAACTCAATAGTCTTTGAAATATCAGGAAGATCTTCAATTTTTTGAGCTACTTGATTACCGTTGCTACCATTTGCCAACTTTATAAAAATATTATAACTCCACTCGCTCCACTTATTAATACCATGACTGTTATTCTTATAGTAAGTTTCAATTGAAGCAACGGCTTCTGCCATGAATGATGAATTTTTAGGAAAATCACTCATTAAAGCAGTTACAATATAAGAATCGCCACTTAAAATAACAGTTTGTCCAATAGGATTTTCATTAGCGAATATTTTTTTTGCCAATGCTTTGGTTAAAGCAACGGTATTAGGTTCAACAATGGTTGACGTGTCGTTGCCAACTATTATGGGAAATGTAAAAATTTTAAAAAATGACTGACTAGTATGTATTACCTCAATATTTACTGCATTATTATTACCAATATGCTCAGGTAATTGTATTTTCATTGATGAAAAATCAATTACTGTAATATCTTCAACCTCGGGCACTTCGTTTTTAATTATTTCGGCAAATTTAACTGATACATCACTACCATAAGCTATTGTTTCGAACCTGTAAATTGAATTAGAGTTATGATGAAAGCTATCAAAACTTTTCTCGAACGAAACATAAAGCGTTAATACCGTAATGCCTACAAATGATATTAACAGGCTTAATATTGTTAACGAGGTCGAAAGTCTATACTTTTTAATGGAATTAAATATTTGTTTTAAATACATGCTTATATTTTATAAATTTCAAATTTAATCCCACCAGTGGGTTTAACTCGCCCTGTCTGCCACCAGGCAGGCATCGATTAGAAAAAGTTTTAATCATCCCATACCTCGTGGACTTGCCCCAAGGTTGTTGATTAGTATTAGTAAATTCTTATTACCAATTCACATATCAGTTTTCTTTTCATCATAAAAAAAACTATAGTGTATACTATTGGTATTTCATAATAATTTATGTTATTCTGGTTTTGCCCAAAACTTATAAGGCTTACCTATGTATATCACGCTTTTTTTGCTTTTCATTCCATGGTCGCTCTCTTTTGCAAAATCTTTATATGCTAAATAGTCAGTAGGTATTAGTTGTATAAATACACGTTGTTTTCCTTCTTCTCGAGTTTCGTAATTATATTCGCTGCTTAGAGAGCATTCAATACGGTAAAGGTTTTTAGCCATATATTTATATAAATACCTTTTTGTTTTTTGCTTGCTGCGGTTATTCCAATTTGCATATTTGTTTATTTTTAGATATTTATCGTTTATTAAGCGCTGCCTAACCTCTTCAATGCTTAAAAGGTTACTGTTTTCATCCATAACAAATGCCTCAAATGTGGGATCCATCCACACCCATTTATTCAGCGAGTTTATATAAACCATATTAATAACATGGCAGTCGCGGTCGGTTGAGTCTTTAGGCATGCAGGTTACATAACGCGATTTATAGCCCATGCTCAAGTAAACCTCGTTTAGCAAAATTGCCATACCCCGGCAGTTTAAGGTTAGGTTTTCTTTTTTACAAGTATCCAACATTGCCATTGCATTTCTATTACCTGGAATACCTTTACTGCCATTATGCTTAACTTTGTTGTGCACCCAGCTCATTAAATTAATAGCTTGCTCAATATCGGTACCTGTACCTGCCACCGAATCTAGTTTGTAGCTAAGCCTTAGTTTTTGCAGGTTTTTATTATCGGCATTTTGATACAAAAAAGAATCCGTAAATGATTGATTATCTACATTATATACCTTAGCACTTTTTAAAAGTTTTAAATAATTCTCACCTTTTGCAGAGCAAAGCACTGATAAGCTTATTGCAAATAAAAAGAATAGTAGTTTTTTGTAGTTCATAGTGCTTTTTTAATGTTAAATTAAAACCCAATTTGAGCGATTCTCGCTTCTTAGAAATCATTTGATGAATATATTTGCAAAAGCCTTGCTTTGAACATTTAAACCTTAAACTCTATAACTTCAAATTTTGAACTTTTAAAACCTCTAAAGCTTAAACCCTAACCTGAACAAGTCAGAAAAAAGATTGATTAATCTATAATCAATCTTTTAACTTTTTTTAAATATAATATCTTGCCAAAAAATAGACTAATATCATTGATAAGATACTAATTCTCATTAACCTTCTCCATAATTACCTCGCCATCCAGCAGGTTAATTGTTCGGTGTGCAAAGTTTGCATCACGGTCGCTATGCGTTACCATCACAATGGTTGTTCCCTCTTTATTTAGCTCTGACAGCAAATTCATTACCTCAATACCATTTTTTGAGTCGAGATTACCCGTAGGCTCATCGGCCAATATTAGCTTTGGGTTTGCAACTACTGCTCGTGCAACTGCCACTCGCTGTTGCTGCCCGCCAGAAAGCTGTTGCGGAAAGTGCTTGGCACGATGTCCGATTTTCATACGCAGCAATACCGCCTCAACCCTTTGCTTACGCTCTTTAGCTTTCATATTAAGATAAATAAGTGGTAGCTCTACATTTTCATAAACGTTAAGTTCATCAATTAGGTTAAAACTCTGAAAAACAAACCCTATGTTTCCTTTGCGGAATTTGGTTCGGTCTTTCTCTTTTAATTTTGCCACCTCGGTGCCGTTAAAAACATAGCTGCCCTGAGTTGGGTTATCGAGCAAGCCAATAATATTAAGCAGTGTTGATTTACCGCAACCCGATGGTCCCATAACGGCAACAAACTCACCCGATTTTACATTGATTTTTACTCCGTTTAAAGCCAAGGTTTCAATCTCCTCGGTACGGAATACCTTTGTTAATTTTTCTGTTTTTATCATAATTTTTTGTTTTAATCTAATACCAACCTCTCATTATCGCCAAACATATCGTATCCGCTGGTAATAACTTTTTCGCCCGGCTTTAACCCTTCAAGTAATTCATAAAATTTTGGGTTTTGGCTACCAATTTTTATATTACGCTTTTCGGCAAATTTTCCATCTTCCGACAAAACAAAAATCCATTGTCCTCCTGTTTCTTGAAAAAAGCTACCTCGGGGCAAAAGTAGCGATTCTTTAGGGTTACCTAATTGCAGGCGAGTATAGTAGGTTTGTCCGGTACGCATATTTTTTGGGCTTTCGCTGTTAAATACCATCTCCACATCAAAACGCCCATTTCTAACATCGGGCAGTACCTTACGTATTTTTAATTCATATTTGTGTCCTTGACGTTCCATTATTGCTGTTAAACCAATTTTTACTTTATCAATATAATGTTCGTCTATTTGGGCTATTACTTTAAACGATGTAAGCACATGTATTTGTCCCAGTCTGCCTCCTTTAGGTATCGACTGTCCAAGCTCGGCATCAAGTATTGTTAACTGCCCGTCAACCGAAGCTTTTACATCCAGATTATCTAGCCTTTGACGAACCAACTTTAGGTTCAATGCCATATTTGCCAAATTATCGTTCATTTGATTTATCTGAATTGAGCGGTAAATAGAGTCTTGTTTTTGTCGTTCCATATAAAGGTTATGGCTTCGTTGTGCAAATTCGTAATCTTCTTCCGAAATTAAAAAATCTTCTTTTGAAATTAGTTCATCGGCAAATAAAATTTTGTTTTGCTTAAAGGCACGTTTTTTACGTTTAATATCGAACTCTAAATTCAGGAGCTCGCGCTTAATTTGTAGTTTTTCTTGCTCCATAACTACCATTGTATTGCGCAAAAAATTACTTTTCTCGGCCAATTGAGCCTCGCTATTTAAAATGCTTAAACTTAAATCGGGGTTACTTAGTTTAAGTATAACATCACCTTTTTTAATCATCGCACCCTCTTCAATAACTTTTGCCTCAACGCGTCCGCCTTCACGGGCATCTAAATATATGGTAGCAATAGGCTCTACATTTCCGGTAACAGTTATGTAGTCGTGAAAAATTCCTTTTTGCACAGTTTCAATAGTCAATTTATCGGCATCAACCCTATAGGTTGAAATATTGCTGCCAAAAAACGCTTTATATAATAGCAGTAAAAATAACATAACCGCAACACCAATGTATATATGTTTTGGTCTTATTCCTTTTTTTTTCTCAATTGGTCTGTCCATGGTATTTATTGATAAATTATTTATTGCATAAAACTTCAAACTTTCATTTTTATTAAAGATGCTGCCAGCTTCCTGTTTGGTAGAACTCCACCATCTGCATTCGCATTACATAAAGCAATTTTGCCTTTAACAGCCCTGCTTCGGCCGACCTAAAATATTGTTTAGATACTTCAAAATCTGCTGTACTGGCAAGTCCTTTTTCTATTTTTTTTGTTGTGCTTTGCAATGTAAGTTTACTAAAATCATATAATTCAACCGACGATTTATATTCATTCTCAGCAGATTGCAAGTCGTAAATAGCTTTCCATATCTCTACATAAAGGTCTTCTCTTCTTTTCTCCAGTTGCAATTCCCTGTCTTTTATAATAATTTGTTTTCTTTTTATTTTACTATAGGTTGATGCTCCATTAAAAATGGGTATTATTATTCCCATATTTATCCTTTGACTTTGGTTATTGGTTAATTGAGTGTTATATCCAAGGGTATCGCCGTCAAAAAAGTTTGTTGCAAACCCTGCCGAAAGATAAAGCCGCGGCGAAATATTGCCTTTCGCCACTGCTAAATCTTTTTCAGATGCATTAAGTAAATACTCCTGCTGTTTTATTTCGGGCATTGTATTTACTGCTGCGTTAAATACCGAATCGACATTTGGTATTGGGTTAATAACAAGCGAGGCTATATTTAACGAATCTATTTCAAATACTTGGGTTGCACTAAGTCGTAACAGTTGTTTTAAATTAAGTAGTGTTTTACCGGTAGTATTTTGGGCACGGGTTAGTAAAAGTTTATCATTGGCCCACTGGCTTTTCAATTCTTGTACTGTAATTGGCGATTCTTTGCCTACATCAACCAGCTTTTGCATACGCTTAAATTGCATCTGCGAAAGCGTAACCTGATTTTGTGCCACCTTTTGTAAACCGGCACTATAAAGCACAGTGTAATATGATGTTAAAACACTAAAGACCAATCTGTTTTTTGTGTATAATGCATTTTGTTTTGATGCCGATAGTAAAAAACTATTAAATCCAATGGTATTATACCTTACCAAACCCTGAAACAGGTTTATTGATGATTCAATCCAATAATTGTTGCTCAATGTTTGATTATATGTTATAGTATTGGTGTTACCGTCAATATTACGTCCAAAATTAAGATTAACACCGCTGCCCAAGTTCAAATTGGGCAAAAGGTCTGCTTTGCTTTCTAGTACATTTATCTGCTTGTTTGATATCTCGTTGTATTTTTGGTTTAATTCAATGTTATGTCCAATGGCATACTCAACACATTTTGTAAGGCTCCACGTTTGTTGCGAAAATGCTATTATATGCATTGTTAGAATTGATATTAAAAATAGTGCTTTTATCATTTTTTTAAGAATAATTATATATTGCTAAAAAGTAATCAAGCAATATGCCAATAAACGTATTGTGTTAATAATGAACCATTAAAGTGTTTTATGGTACTTATAATTTTCATTGATATGTAAAAATATTTTACATTGTGTTGAAATTTTTTACATTTAACCTGATTAATTCATAAAAAATGAATTAATCACCGAAGTCCGACTGAATTTACTGAATTCAGTCGAGGGTTAACCCTTGAAAAAGTTTTACTTTTTCGGCTTTTATAACACACTGGTGTTATAAAAGTGAATAATTCAGGCTAACATATAATGATATACATCATAAAAAATAATGATACTAAATATATTTACATGGAAAATTGATTACTAATTTATACATTGCATAATGCAACAATTTAACATCAATATAATATTCCGAAAATTACTCTTAATAGCAATACTTTTATTTAGTGTTATGGGTGTATTTGCCCAAAACATAAAATTTGAACATATTAACCGCGATAATGGGCTGCCGGTTAATACAGTTACCTGTTTAACCCAAGACAATAATGGTTTTATATGGATGGGGAGCATGTATGGCCTGGTTAAATTTGATGGAAATAACTACAAACTGTTCGAATACGATTATGCCGATCCTCATTCACTTCCTGGTTTTTTTGTAACCCAAATAATAAGTGCCGCTAATGGACTTATATACGTTACCGTAATGAATAACGGCATAAGTTTATTAAACCCGGAAACTGAGAAATTCAATAATTTTTTACCGGACAGTACTAACAATCCTGAAAGTTGTACTGTTAACGCAATGGTTGAAGACTTGCAAGGCAATTTATGGTTAGGTACCAATAACGGATTATATTATTTTAATACTAAAAAATACTCTTTTACAAGGCATTTTATAAATAATGATATAACTGCACACGACTCTGCACAAAGTAACCAAGAATACATTTCAGCTTTAGCTTTAGATAAGAATAATAATCTATATATTTTTGGTTATAAAAACAGTTTGATGTTTTTTAATACCAAAACATTCAAATACAAAGCAATTAAATATACACAAAGCAACCAAACTACTTTACCATTGATTAGCTTAGGCAAACTGTATATTGACGACAAACAAAATATTTGGATTGGCACAGAACACAATGGTGTTTTTGTTTATAATCCTGAAAGAAAAACGGAAGTTAACCATTACCTCAAGGGGACAATGATTTCAGCAATTGAAAAAATTAATAACAATATTTGGATAGGTAGTGAAGGTAAAGGATTACTAATAATAGATACAACAGGACAAATTGCATACACATTAACAAATAACCCATACAACCCATACTCACTAAGTTCAGATGCAATTCAATGCATTGCCGAAACCCGCGACCATACAGTTTGGATTGGGAGTTATGGAACAGGATTAAACCTGTATAACGAATCGCTGTATAAATTTTCAACTATTTCACAAATAAAAATACAAGGCAATAAATTGAGCAATAAATCTATTCTTTGTATGGATAAAGTTGGTAATTCAAAACTATTGTTGGGAACTGACGGCGGAGGAATTAATGTTTTAAACCTAAAGACTCAAAAGGTAAATGTTTTAGAATCACAATCAGGTGCTTTAAGCAATAAAGTTATAAAATCAATTTGCAAAAACAATAATAATTCGTTTTATGCGGGCACTTATGGCCAAGGTCTGTTTTACTGCTCATTTAATATCAACAATAGTATAACAGCAAATAGTATTGAGCGAAAAACCCCAAGTAAATACAAATATGTTTGGTCAATATTTAAACAATCGGATACAGCAATCTGGATAGGATATTTGAATTCGGGATTAAGTATTTACAACCCTGTAAAAAACAGTTTTATTGACTCACCTGAATTTGATGGTATTGATGTTGTTTTAATAAAACAGATTAATGATGATATTTGGGTAAGCGGTGAGCATTACGGATTATATATTTGCAACAACAATGGTGTAATAATAAAGAAATATGAAAATGATGGGTATGATACCACCTCAATAAGCTCAAATCAAATTCTTGCCATATTTAAAGATTCAAAAGAGCGGATATGGATAGGAACAGGAAGTGGAGGTTTGAATTTATTAACAAACAAAGATTCGGGACAATTTAAGGTATATAATACAAAAAATGGATTTCCCACAAACTTTATCAACAATATTGAAGAGGATGACAAAGGGATACTTTGGTTAAGTTCAGATATAGGATTAATTAAATTTGACCCAAATAGCTTAATTGCTAAGGTATTTGACAAAAAAGACGGGCTTCAAGGAAAAACATTCAACTACAATGCATCGTTCAACAATAATAACCAAAACATTTATTTTGGAGGAGTTGAAGGATTAAGCTATTTCCGCCCGTCTTATATAAAACAAAATAGTATTCCGCCACAAATTGCATTTACACATTTACACATTGGTAATAACATAATTAAAGTAGGTGAAAAAATCAATGGGCATATAATTCTAAATCAATTTTTATCTTATGTTTCTAATATTAAATTGTCGCATAAAGATGATGACTTTACCATTGAATTTACAGCACTGCATTTTGAATCTTCAAAAAAAAACAAATATAAATATATGTTGGAAGGGTTTGATAAACAATGGAAAACCTGCCAACCAGGGCAAAAGTCGGCTCGTTATACCAACCTTAAAAAAGGTAGCTTTGTATTTAAAGTAAAAGCTGCCAACCCCGATAACGTATGGAACAACAAACCTATTGAACTACACATTAAAATAATGCCGCCGTTTTATAACACTACCGTTTTTTACATATTTGCAATTATATTTTTAATTATTGCATTAATTACATTTATAAAATGGCGCACAATAAATCTTATAAAAGCAAAAGAAAAACTTGAGATACTTGTAAATTTAAGAACACAAGAATTACAAGAAAAAGCCGAAATGGTATTGGAACAAAACGAAGAAATTATTAGCATCAACAACCAACTGAAGGAGTACAATAAAACTCGCGATAAGATTTTTTCAATTATAGCCCACGACCTCAGAAGTCCCCTTAGTGCAATTATATCTTTTAGTAGCATGCTGCTAAAAGATATAAACCAAATTAGCGAAGCAGATGCAAAAACTTATATTGATATTATCAATCAAACATCGACTCAAATGAACGACCTGATAATAAATTTACTTTATTGGGTTAACAATCAAATTGGCAAAATAAATACAAAACCGGAAATTATTTCATTAGAATTGGTTTTTAATGAAGTTAAAGATCTTACCATAGCTAAAGCTTTGCAAAAAAACATATCAATTAGTTTCAATCACAACAATTCAACTGTTTATGCCGACCTTGAAATGATTGTTACAATAATGCGTAATTTGGTGTCAAACAGCCTGAAGTTTACTCCCGAAAAAGGTAGTATTGAAATAAATGCCAATACCGATAGCAAACATACAACCATATTGGTTTCTGATACAGGTATAGGTATGTCAAAAGAGCAACTAAGTGTTCTTGAAGATGAAGATACCCTTACAAGCACAAAGGGCACAGGTAACGAACCAGGTACCGGACTGGGGTTGCATTTGTGCAAAGAATTTGTAACTAAAAACAATGGGCAATTTTTTATTGAAAGTCAAAAAGGTAAAGGCACTACTGTAAAGTTTATTTTCCCTTCAAAAAAACTATAATACCATTTTAAAATCAAAATTACTGGTATAATGCCGATGTAGAATCAAAACTGATATACAAATGCTAATGAAGTATATCGGTAACTTTGATTCAAAACTGGTATAACATAATAACCTCAATACATTTTTGTGTAAAAATATTTGACACTACTAACTAAAGTCATCTGTAAATAACTATTTTAGCAGCAGTAATACCATTTTAAAATCAAAATTACTGGTATAACTTTAATAAGCTGTAATGAAAGGAAAAATACTGATAATAGACGATAATAAAAGTGTACTAACTGCACTTGAAATGTTGCTGCAAAATGTATTTGATAAGGTTATAACGCTAAAAAACCCCAACAGTTTAATATCAACCATTCAACAAAATAAAATTGATGTAATACTTTTGGATATGAACTTTAAAGCCGGAATAAATACCGGTAACGAAGGGTTGTACTGGTTAAAGCGTATTCAAGAAGCTGACCCAAATATTAGCGTAGTAATGATTACAGCATTTGGAGATGTGGAACTGGCAGTAAATACCGTTAAAGAAGGGGCATTCGATTTTATTCTTAAACCATGGGATAACAGTAAATTGATAAGCACACTAAATGCTGCCCTTAAACTACGAAAAAGCAAGATTGAAACGGAACTGCTGCGCGAAACAACAAATAAACTAAAACAGGAGTTAACCCCTGCTCCAAAAATGTTTATAGGGCAATCGGTGCCAATAAAGCAAGTTATTGCAATGGTTAAAAAGGTTGCTGCAACCGATGCCAATATTCTTATTACGGGCGAAAACGGAACCGGTAAAGAGCTAATTGCACGTGAAATACACATTAACTCAAAAAGAAATCATGAGATAATGGTTAGCGTTGATATGGGTGCAATTACCGAAACACTTTTTGAGAGTGAACTTTTTGGGCATGTTAAAGGCTCGTTTACCGATGCAAAAGAAAACCGTACCGGAAAATTTGAAACAGCAAATAAAGGCTCATTGTTCCTCGACGAAATTGGAAACCTATCGCTATCGTTACAGGCAAAAATGCTAACAGCATTACAAAACAGAAAAATAACACTAGTTGGCAGTAATACACCTGTTGATATTGATATACGTTTGATATCGGCAACCAATAAAGATTTGGATGCCTTAATAACCGATGGACTGTTTAGAGAAGATTTACTATACCGTATTAATACCATAACAATAGAAATACCTCCACTAAGAGAAAGGGGAAATGATATACTGCTATTGGCTGAGTTTTATTTGAATAAATATGGAAGAAAATATGAAAAGACGAATCTAAAAATTGACAAAAAAGCACAAAACAAACTATTAAAGTACAGTTGGCCGGGAAATGTTAGGGAATTACAACATTGCATTGAAAAAGCTGTTATATTGGCTGATAATAAAACAATTGGCGAAGACAGCTTTGCTCTAAACAATACTTCATCAAACAAAAATAAAGTATCTCAATTTCAAACAATTGAAGATATGGAAAAAGAGATGATACTTGCCAATATTAATAAAGAAAAGGGCAATATGAGTGTTGTAGCAAAAAAACTTGGTATTACCAGGCAAACGCTATACAATAAGCTAAAGAAATATGGGATATGATGTTATACCATTTTAAAATCAAAATTACTGGTATAATGCCGATGTAGAATCAAAACTGATATACAAATGCTAATGAAGTATATCGGTAACTTTGATTCACAATAGGTATTAGAAGGTTAAAGATAGAAAATTCAAGGTTTAAAGTTGAGTTGCTACTATAAATTATCGGATAATTTTATGATGCGAATGAATTAATAGTGATACCCTTTAATCTGAAATTTGTGTAATTAGTGGGCAAAGATAATCACTTGCAGATTTAATGAAAAAACTTAAATTATGAGATATAAGCATTTTTATTTATCGATAATAACAAGGTTAGTAATAATAGTATTGCTTGTAATTGTTGGCTCCTATCTTTTTTTTACGCAACAATCATACATATTAGCAATAATAATTGCTGCTATAATTATTATTGCATCATTTAATATAATATACTATTTTAATAAAATAAATAACTGGATAGCATTTTTTTTATTGGGGATAGAGAATGAAGATACTACTTTAAAAATACCCTCAAAAACAGGTAATAAAGCTATTGATGGTGTTTTTACAGGAATGCAGAATCTAAATAACCTATTTCAACAAACTAAAATTGAGATTGCAACTAAAGAGCAGTATTTTCAAACAATTATTAACCAGTCGGCCACAGGCCTATTTTCGGTAAACGAACAAGGACGGATAATTGATATTAATCCGGCGGCCATAAAAATGACCGAATTACAAAAATATTACCATATTAATTCATTAAGGAAAATTGATGAATCTTTGCCAAATTTTATGAAACAGGTAAAAAAAAACATATCTGAACAATCGGCAATATTTGAAAACAGATACGGGCAAAAACTATTGTTTAAACTGTCGCCTATTAATTCTACAAACGAAAAAATTATACTTATTGCAGTTAGCGATATTACCAAAGAATTAGATAATAGCGAAGTTGATGCATGGATAAAACTGGCTCGTACGCTATCGCACGAAATTATGAATAATATTGCTCCTATAACAACGTTATCGCAAGTTATATCAGGGTATTTTAAACAAAATAACAAAACCATTAAAGCCAACCAAGTTGAGCAAAAAACAATTACAAACACAGTAAAAGGTCTTGAGGTAATTGAAGAGCAAAGCACAAGTTTAATGAATTTTGTTGATAACTACAGAAAATTCACAAAACTGCCCGAACCGCAAATGAATAAAATAAACCTGTCATCATTAATTGAAAAAAATCTTATTGCAGCCACAGCGTTTCATGGTTTTAATGATATTGAAATAGAAAAACAGTTGCCTGATAACCTTATGGTTTATGCCGATGAAAAATTATTATCGCAGGTTATAATAAACATGCTGAAAAATGCGTCAGAAGCCATTGTATTAGATTCCATAAAACCAAAAATAATTATTAATGTATTTGAAAAGGATAATTCGGTTATTATTAAACTAATTAACAACGGCTTGCCAATACCACCTGAAATTAGAGAACAAATTTTTATCCCTTTTTTTACAACAAAAGAAGGTGGCTCTGGAATTGGATTAAGCCTAAGCAAACAAATTATGCTTAAAATGGATGGAGATATCATACTAAAACCAACAAATGACAATTTAACTACATTTATTGTGAATTTATGCAATAGCCATAATTCAAAGATATAGTTGTAAGTATATTTCAGTTATTCAATATTATTTTTACCTTCCACCAAAAATAAATATGCATTTTATGGAGAGCGGAATTATAAATAGGGTTTTTGGGGTATTTGCCAAGTTTCCAAAAACATTTTGGATGGCTAACACTATGGAGCTGTTTGAGCGGTGGGCTTATTATGGATTTTTTATGTTGTTTGCCAACTACTTGACCATGAGTACCGACACAGGGGCGTTGGGTTTATCACAAACCGAAAAGGGGATTATAATGGGGGTTGGCACTTTTGTTTTGTACCTTTTACCGGTAATTACAGGTGCTATTGCCGATAAAATAGGTTTTAGGCTAACCTTGTTTATTGCCTATGTCCTCTATTTTTTATCATTTTTAATTATGCCCTTGTGCCAATCTTTTATGTCGGTATTTTTAAACTATCTGTTTTTGGCAATTGCAGCGGCACTTTTTAAGCCTATCATTTCGGCAACGGTTGCCCAAACCACAAATAGCGAAACATCGTCAATAGGGTTTGGTATATTTTATATGATGGTAAATATAGGAGCCTTTGTGGGACCTATTGTTGCCCTTCAGTTTAGCGACAATGCCTTTTATATGGTTTTTTATATATCGGCAGCATTAATTGTTGTAAATTCAATAGTACTAATTTTTTATAAAGAGCCTGAACGAAAAATATCATCAGAAAAATTAGGGCAATCAATTATTAACATACTTAAAAATATTTGGGTTGCACTTAGCGATAAAAAACTTGTTGTTTTTTTAATAATTGTGGCAGGTTTTTGGACAATGTATTACCAACTGTTTTTTACCCTATCGGTTTTTATTACACAATGGGTTGATACCAGTATTGTTTATTCAAAAATTGAAGTTGCCTGGCCTTGGCTGATTGAAAAAATTGGAAGTGCCGATGGTACAATTAAAGCTGAATATTTTACTAATGTGGATGCCCTTTTTATTATTGCTTTTCAGCTTATTGTTTCTTCAATAGTAATGCGGTGGAGGCCTATTAACTCTATGATAACAGGTTTTGTAATAAGCTCAATAGGTATGGGTTTAACGCTAATAACAAATAATGGTTTCTTTTTAATTGCAGCAATTTTTATTTTTGGATTGGGCGAAATGACAGGTTCACCCAAAATAACCGAATATATTGGACGAATTGCCCCTAAAGATAAAGTGGCGCTTTATATGGGTAGCTCGTTTTTGCCAGTTGGCATAGGCAGTATTTTGGCAGGTATTATTGCAGGGCCGGTATATCAGCACATGACCGATAAAACAACCATTTTAAAACGAGAGTTTATTGAGCGTGGAGTACAGATACCGGATATTACACAAAACGAACTTATGGCAAAAGCATGCAACGATTTTAGTATGACCGCAACAGAGCTGAATACTTTTT
This sequence comes from uncultured Bacteroidales bacterium, assembly GCA_965370965.1. Lineage (GTDB taxonomy): Bacteria > Bacteroidota > Bacteroidia > Bacteroidales > SZUA-534 > GH45. The sequence continues at coordinate 7,790 of CBDUWQ010000023.1, read as the reverse complement.
TATGGGATAAATATCATCCATCAAACATATGGTTTATAATAACAGGCATTGGACTTGTAGCAGCCATAGCACTATTTTTTTATGATAAATATTTACTAAAAAGTGAGGTTAAATAACAAGATTGACTTTTTCTAGTGCTTGCCCGAAAACTCCGTTTTCTTGCAAAGACTAATTATTTATAAAATAAATACATTGAGTTCTTAACGCAACCAATTTAATTGTTTTATCGTCTAATAGTGTTTTGTATAGTACTATATCCTGAATTATCATAATTTTGGATAAATAAACAAAATAATAAATATGTATAAATTACTGATTATAGCTGCTTTTGGATTGATTTTTATTCAATGTCAAAAAGAAGAGGAACTTGGTGCTGTTGAGGTTTACAAATTTAAAACTACAATTAAAACCGATTACAGTACTGATACAATTTCAATTGGTGATACATTATGGTTTTATTCTGAGATAATTGGCTTTTTGGTTGATTCAGCAACAAAAGAGAGTATATATTTTAACGAAGCCCGTATTAATATTAACATGCTTGTACGTGCATGGAATGTTGAAAATCAAAATTTCGAATCAGATTATTGCAGTTTCGATTTTAAAGATAATTACTCAAGTTTTATATCTAAAACTGTTAAAACAACTATGGTCGGGCTATATTATTATGCCCATGAAGGTAAATATTTGCTCCGGTTTGGAGTAACTTTTAATACACAGGGTATTTACAGTATTGATGCCGATTATTTAAAATTTAAAAGTTATTATAATAATAGCACGGTATATTTTGGTGGAGGATATATGCAATTCTATAACACTAACAATGAGTACAAAGAGGCACATTTAAGTGCTGATATTGTTGCTGATAATCAGAATATTCATCTTTATAATGAATTGTCGGACGAAGATAAAGCATCATTTCATGAAGTAAACGATGGTAATAAATCAAAATATTTTTTTATAGAGGTTAATGAATGAGTGCAGTACAGTAAAAGAATAGCGAGCTTATAAGGCATAATTATAAAAATAAAATAAAAGTACAAATGGTATGAAGGCAAGATATGTATATATAATTTATTTAATAGCAGGTATTGTGGCCATTACAAGCTGTAAAAAAGATAGTGATGTTGGAACTCCAACAAAAGAAGAAAGCTATTTTTATGGGTTTATGAATATTGAAAACAATATGGTTGAATATGCTTTAGGTGATACAATATGGTTTAATTCCGATATTGAGAATGAGTTAACTGACAGTAAAACAGGCAAAGTAATAGAGCTTGAAAATCAAACATTTATTTTAAATGGGATGGTAACCCTTTTAAAACCTGAATTTGACACACTGCCTTTTATCTATAATAATTTTCATGTAATTGAAGATATTGGCGAAATACAGTTAATAAATATTATTAATACTCAAGATAATACCTACAATTTTGATATTAGATTTGGAAAACCACTTCATACAAATCAAGTAAGGTTTGGCCTTTTGCTCGACTATCGTGGTATTATGTCAGTTGAGTACAAATCATGGGTTTATTACGGAAGTGAAAGGAACGATTATGATGATTTTTCAACTGATAATAGCAAAGGTTATATCGATTTTAAATTTAATACCGATGAACTTAACGATAGCATCTATTATAATTTACCAATTGAATACCATAACTATTTTGATAGCTATTACACTCCTGCAAAAATATCAGAACGTAAATTCTATTTTATTGAAGTTGTTGAGTAGTGATTTATTTTGCGAAGTTAAAATTTTCTGAATAATTGTTTTTATTGCAGGAACAAATTAAAAAAGCACCTACAAAATAAATTGTAAGTGCTTTATTTTTAAGTACCGAGAGCGAGACTTGAACTCGCGACCTCAGGATTATGAATCCTGCGCTCTAACCAGCTGAGCTACCTCGGCATGCTTTTTTTTGGTTAGCGGGTGCAAATATAGTACAATATTTTAATTCAAAAATTATTAGTGAAATAAAATTAACATATTTAGGTTAATTTAATCTTTTTTACATATATTGCAAAAACACATAAATAGTGATATAATGGTAAAAGAAAAATATCAATTAGAATTCAGTATAAATTCCTCACCAAAAATTTTGTTTAACCGTTTAAGCACAGCAAGTGGTTTAAACGAATGGTTTGCCGATAATGTTGGTATTCAAGGCAAAATTTTTACTTTTGAATGGAGTGGCACCGAGCAAAAAGCCGAAATGGTAAATCGGAAAGATTTGAAGTATGTTCGATACCACTGGTTAGATGATGAGGATGACAAAGCTTATTTTGAATTTAAATTAATTATTGATGAATTAACCAGTGATTTGGCATTAATTGTTACCGATTTTGCCGAACCCGATGAAGTAGAAGATTCCAAAGAGTTGTGGGACACACAAATTTCAGAATTGAAACGCATTTTAGGCTCATAACTTTTGTTAAAAATTCAAAATATGTAATATTGCAAATTCCTCAGGGTTCTTGAGGAATTTTTTTTGTTTAGTGGCACTATTGTTGAAATAAAACTGCATATTAAATCATAATAGCGTAAGTGTGAAAAAGCTGCATATATTTATATTAAAGTCATATATAGGTCCATTTATACTCACCTTTTTTATTGCACAATTTTTATTATTGATGCAATTTTTGTGGAAGTATATTGATGATTTAATAGGCAAGGGGCTTGATTTTATGGTAATTGCTGAATTGCTGGTGTATGCATCGGCAGGGTTGGTGCCACTTGCATTGCCATTGGCAATATTGTTAAGCTCAATAATGACTTTTGGTAATTTGGCTGAGCATAACGAGCTTATGTCATTAAAATCGGCAGGTATAAACTTGTTTCGAATTATGTCTTCACTAATCATATTAGTTATTGTTATTAGCGGTGGGGCATTCTTCTTTTCAAATAATATAATGCCTTATACCAACCTTAAAATGGGGTCGTTGTTATATGATGTTAGAAAGCAAAAACCCGAAGTTTCGATAAAAGAGGGGATTTTCTCAGATGCATTAGAGGGATATATAATAAAAGTATCTCACAAAAGTAAGAAGACCTCAATGCTTTATAACCTGATGATTTACGACCATACTAAGAAAAATGGCAATAGAAAAGTAACCTTGGCCGACTCTGCAACTATGCAGGTTACTAACGATAACATGTTTATGATTTTAAACATGTATAGTGGTACAAATTACGATGAGGTTGAAGAGAAAGGCAAACGCAGGGATAAAAAAGAATATCCGCATCAGGTAACTAAATTTGAGCAACAAAGGGTTTTAATTGATATGTCGGGGTTAGGGTTTGAACGTACTGATGAAAAGTTGTTTAAAAACCATTGCCAAATGCTTAATATCAACCAATTGGAGACTGCGGTTGATTCGTTAAACATAAAATTTGAACAAAGGGAGAATGTATTTGAGGCAAATTTGCAAAAAAGTAATTATTTTAAAAGATTGAGGTTGAGTAGAAACGATAGCAATTGGTATAAAATGGATTTTGTTCCTTTACAATCATTAAACATAGATAGTTTATTTAATAGTTTAATGCCATTGCAAAAGAAATCGATACTGGATCATGCAAAAAACTATGTCCGTAGTACCCAGTCGTTTATTGAATCAACATCAAATGAGTTTAATGGTAAAATGAAATGGATAAAACGCCACGAAATAGAGTGGCATCGTAAATTTACCCTCTCTTTTGCCTGCCTGTTGCTGTTTTTTATTGGGGCACCACTTGGTGCAATTATCCGTAAAGGTGGCTTAGGGCTGCCCGTAGTAGTTTCTGTACTGTTTTTTGTAATTTATTATGTAATAACCATTAGTGGCGAAAAATCGGCCAAAATTGGAGAGTGGCCGGCATGGCTCGGTATGTGGATTTCTGCAATTATTCTTTTTCCATTAGGCATGTTTTTAACCTATAAGGCAGCAACCGATTCGGTTATTTTAAATGTTGAAACATATATAAAAGCGTTTAAGAAATTATTTGCCTTAAAAAACAAAGTTAAAGTGAAACTTGAAAAAGCAATAAAAAAAAATTAAATTAGTTTTCTGTAGTGAAAATACTTTTTTTATGTCATAAAATGCCTTATCCGCCTAACGATGGGGGAGCTATAGCTACTTTAAATATGATAAACGGGTTTAAAAACCATGGCGATAATGTTACAGTTTTGGCAATGCAAACCCATAAGCACTCTTTCCCAATTAGCGAATTGCCAAATGTTATTATTGAAGGAATTGATTGGCATCAGGTTGAGGTAAATACAAAATTAAACCCATTTGTGGCATTGGCAAACCTGCTTTTTTCGAAAAAACCCTACAATGCAGTCCGCTTTGAATCACAAGCCTTTAATAAAAAACTTAAACAAATATTGTTGGTGCAAACTTTTGATATAGTACAACTTGAGGGATTGTATTTATACTCATATGTAAATGCGATAAGAAAATATAGTAATGCAAAAATTGCTTTACGTGCCCATAATATTGAACACGAAATTTGGCAGCGGCTTGCAAAAAACGCACTGTCTTTTTCCAAAAGATTTTACCTGAACCTGTTGGCAAATAGAGTTAAAAAGTTAGAATTTGAGCTTTTAAACAAGGTCGATTTATTGGTTCCTATAACCCAACGCGATGCAGAAGTTTTACAAACTGTCAATGCTAATAAGGTTATGGTTTCGTCAACCGGAATTGAAGAATCAAAATTTGAATTAACGGTTCCAAAATACGATAAAACAGTTTTTTATATTGGAGCGCTTGATTGGGTGCCTAACCAAGAGGCTTTAATATGGTTTTTAAATAATGTTTGGATAAATTTAAAAAAAGAATTTAACCAATGGGAGTTTGTAATTGCAGGCCGAAATGCACCATCAAGCTTTATTAATGACATTAAAAAATTTCCGGTTAAATATATTGGTGAAGTTAGTAGTGCAACCAAATTTATTGACGAGCATAATATTATGGTAGTGCCCTTGCTGGCTGGCAGTGGTATGCGAATTAAAATTATTGAAGGTATGGCTCGCGGAAAGTGCATATTAACAACCAATATTGGAGCAGAGGGAATTTCTGCTAAAAACGGCAGCTCTATTTATATACATAATTCGGCTCAGGAGTTTAAAAATGTGTTAAAGAAATTGATGCAAAATAGTAATCAAATTAAAGAATGTGGTAAAAATGCTTTTATCTTTGTGCGTGATAATTATAACAACAATAAAATTATTGGTGAGCTTAGAGGGTTTTATTCAGAACATATAAACAACGCATGATTTTTTTTATAATACTTTTTTGGATACTTATTTTCTTTGTCTTCTATTCATATGTTGGATACCCTATTTTACTGTTTGTAATTTTAAAAATAAAAAAAAGCCATACCACCTCTGTTATATCTAAAAACTACGAGCCTACCGTTACCCTATTTGTAGCCGCATATAATGAACAAGACTTTGTAGATGCAAAAATTGAAAACTCACTTGCACTTGATTACCCAAAAGAAAAATTAGAATTGGTTTGGGTTACCGATGGATCAGATGACATGACCAACCAATTACTTAACAAATATCCCAACGTAAAAGTATATTATAAGCCTAAACGCAACGGAAAAATAAATGCTATGAACAGGGGTATGCAGTTTGTTGATTCCGAAATAGTTATTTTTTCCGATGGCAATACACTGCTAAACAAAGAGACTGTTACTGAAATAGTAAATGGTTTTAATAATAAGAAAACCGGTTGTATAGCAGGCGAAAAAAGAATTGAGATGTCTGATAAAGAGGCTGCAGCTACTGCCGGCGAAGGCTTTTATTGGAAATATGAATCGTGGATAAAAAGATTAGATGCCCAAACCGGCTCATGTATAGGTGCTGCAGGCGAACTTTTTGCCATTCGCAATAAACTGTTTTTTAATGTACAAAAAGATACCATACTCGATGATTTTATAATATCGCTCACTATTGCCATGAAGGGTTATAAAATTGACTATACCCCAAAGGCATATGCACTTGAAAAAGCATCGGCAAGCATTTCAGAGGAGATGAAAAGAAAGGTAAGGATAGCTGCCGGTAGCATACAATCACTAGTACGTTTAAAATCGCTACTTAACATCTTTAAATATGGTTTTCTTAGCTTTCAGTATTATTCGCATAAAGTTATGCGTTGGGTTGTAACCCCCGTTAGCTTAGTTCTGTTATTACCGCTAAATTTTTACTTGGCAGTTAATAACCCTTTATATAGAGTATTGTTAATGTTACATTTGCTATTATATGTTTTTGTTGTATTAGGGTATATTTTTAAAGATAAAAAAACAGAAATAGGAGCCGTATTTATTCCATACTATTTTTTTATGGCAAATTTTTCAATGTGGTTAGGTTTTTTTAGATACCTAAAGGGAGCACAGCCAGTTAATTGGGAGCGGGCTAAACGATCAGATTAAAAAGTGAATTAATAGAGATATCCTTTAATAATTTAATTATTTTTGCACCAAAATTTAATGCTAACTAAGAGATGGGAAAAAACGAAAAATCCGACTTCAAGTTAAATACTATTGAAGAGGCTATTGAAGATATTCGTAATGGAAAACTTTTAATAGTTGTTGACGATGAACGCCGCGAAAACGAAGGAGATTTTGTGGCAGCGGCAGAGCTTATGACACCCGAAATGGTTAATTTTATGGCAACCCACGGGCGTGGGTTAATATGTGTTCCATTAACCGAAGAGCGGTGCAATGAGCTTGATTTAGAATTAATGGTTGGTAAAAACACATCATTACATTCAACCCCCTTTACCGTATCGGTTGATTTGAATGGACATGGGTGTACCACAGGCATTTCTGCTCACGATAGGGCAAAAACTATAAAAGCCCTTGTTGATAAAAATACCAAACCTGATGATTTAGGTCGCCCGGGACATATATTCCCGCTTAAAGCAAAAAAGGACGGAGTTATTCAGCGTTCGGGGCATACCGAGGCCGTAGTTGACCTTGCCCGAATGGCAGGATTGATACCTGCAGGTGTTTTGGTTGAAATAATGAATGAAGATGGAACAATGGCTCGTCTTCCCGAATTAATGAAGATATCTAAAAAGTTCGATTTGAAAATTATCTCCATCGAAGATTTAATATCGTACAGGTTAAAAAATGAAAGTTTGATTATTAAGGGCGAAAAAGTAAAATTACCTACTGAATATGGTGATTTTGAGCTTGTTCCGTTTATTGATAAAACAGCAAACTTAGAGCATGTAGCACTTATAAAAGGAACATGGGAACCAGATGAAGCCGTTTTAACAAGGGTGCACTCCTCATGTGTTACCGGAGATATTTTTGGCTCACTACGGTGCGACTGCGGACCTCAATTGCATCAGGCAATGGAAATGATTGATAAAGAGGGTAAAGGTGTAATTGTTTATATGAACCAAGAGGGGAGGGGGATAGGTTTGTTTAATAAAATTAAAGCATACAAACTGCAAGAGCAGGGTATGGATACCGTTGAAGCAAATATTGCCCTTGGTTTTAACGAAGATGAGCGCAATTATGGCGTTGGAGCTCAGATTTTGAAGGAACTGGGTATCAGAAAAATGCGCTTACTAACAAATAACCCTGTAAAACGCATTGGTTTAGAAGGTTTTGGTATCGAAATTATTGAAAATGTTAATCTTGAAGTACCGATAAATCCTCATAATCAGTTTTATATGAGCACAAAACGCGATAAAATGGGGCATTTCCTACATCTGTTGCCAAAAATAAATAAATAAATGATTAGAGGTGTTAACTTAGTTACAATTATTTTTATTATCTTTGCATA
>CBDUWQ010000022.1:0-33349 GCA_965370965.1 uncultured Bacteroidales bacterium | reverse complement strand
AACAACAGTTCGTTAAATATTTTCAAACTGCTGAAATACAATATGTTGTGAATTATGTAAACAATTGCGTATATTGCTGATAATCAGACCTAACAGGTTTTCAAAACCTGTTAGGTCTCAAAATTTAACGAACTATTATTTGAATAAATAATAATTTTTAGGATGCTAAATTCATCAATCATATTAAACTATTTGTCTTTAAATAAAAAAAGATTAACTCAAGAATATCATCTTACAAAAATTGGGATTTTTGGTTCTATGGCACGTGGTAATTCTGACAAAAATAGCGATATAGATATTATAGTTGAGTTTGAACCAAATACATTGGATTTATATTCATTAAAAATTAAATTAAAAAAAGAAATCCAAGAACAATTTAAACGCCATGTTGACATCTGTAGATTAAAATATATTAAACCAATTTTTAAAAACCAGATTCAATCGGAAATAAAATATGCATAATCTGTCTAATAAAGATTTTACTTGTTTATTGAATATCCAAGAATCTATCAATAAGATAAAGGATTATTTAAGTCAATTTAAAGATGCCGATGAATTACACTCTGACTCTAAGTCATTTGATGCTGTAATGATGAATTTTATTGTAATTGGTGAAATGGCTGAGAAATTAACAGAAGCCTTTAAGGTAACTACCGAATTAAAAATAGACTGGTATAAAATTAGGGGATTCAGAAATATTATTGCTCATAATTATTTCGGAATTGATGTTGAAGAAGTTTGGCAGATAATACACAATAATTTACCCGATTTAGAGAAATTTATTAATTCAATAACTGAGCCTTAAGATAACCACAAACTACAACAATAATATTTTTATGCAAAAGGCAATTTTTCTTGACCGTGATGGAGTGATAAATAGCGATGTTGGGCATTATTATATTTATAAGCCTGAGCAATTTACTTTGAACAACGGATTGGTTAAAGCACTTAATGCATGGCAAAAAAAAGGCTATATATTTATTGTAATATCAAACCAAGGTGGCATTGCACGCGGTACTTATACTAAAAATGATGTTGAAAAGGTGCATAAGCGGTTTATGGCGTTAATGGATAAACACAATATTCATATTACTGAAATATATTATTGCCCACACCACAATAAATTTGAAAAATGCCTGTGCCGCAAACCCGACTCTTTAATGATTGAAAAAGCAATTGCACGCTTTAATATTGATATTGAAAAATCATACATGATTGGTGATAACCAAAAAGATATTGAAGCAGCAGAGAAAGCAGGTTTAAAAGCAATAAAAATAAAGTCGAACCAAAATTTGACAACGATATTTGAGCGGGTATATTAAATTGTTAAACTGTATGTTGTTTTTTTAATAGCGTACCTAATTTTGCATGCATAAAAAATATAATCTCATATCATTTAATAAAGAATTTATTGCAGCCGATAGTTTTAAGCTGGGGTTAAATAACCGTGCATTTCGCTATGGCGATGGTTTTTTTGAAACAATGCATGCCAATGGGCTGTATGTTCAGTTTATTAACGACCACTACAATAGGATTATAAAAGCATCGCAAATACTAAGTATTGACTTACCTGATTTTTTCTCGTTAAACTTTTTAAAAGCCCAAGTAACAGGATTGCTAAACCGTACAAAGCTTTTTCAGGCTGCACGAATAAAACTTACAGTATTCCGAACCGGAGAGGGGTATTATATACCAGCACAAAATAGTTCAGATATTATTATTGAGGCCACATATTTGGGAAAAGGGGCGTATGAATTAAACGAAGAGGGTATTACTGTTGGTATTTATAATGATATGTATAAGCAAAAAACGCTGTTTGGCTCAATAAAATCAATAAATGCGCAACTTTATATTTTGGCAGGTATTTTTGCTAAAAAAAATGGTTATAACGATGCTTTGTTATTAAATAACGATGGGTATATTGTTGAGGCAACCTCGTCAAATATTTTTTTAGTAAAAGACAAACATGTTTTTACTCCCCCGCTTTTATCGGGTTGTGTTGAGGGTATAATGCGCAAACAAATTATTTCAATTGCCAAAGATTTAGGCTATATTGTAAATGCCGATAGCATGATTAGCCCCAATGATTTGTTGAATATGGATGAGCTGTTTTTAACCAATGCCATAAACGGAATAAAGTATATATCGGGGTTTAAAAACAGGAGATATTTTAAGAGGTGTGCCAATGAATTTATTCAAGAATTAAACAAGCTATCATTTATATAAAATCTGTCTATAAATTCCATTTAGTCTTTGCAAAAAAACTTATCCTTAAGGGTAACTTAATTCATGCCTGGGTTAACAGGGGCATTGGCCCAAAGTGAGTATGAATCACCCATCTCATTTAAAATATTTTTCCAGGTGTTTTCATCGGCTTTCATTATTATTTTAGGAGGTATTTCCGATACAATCCAAAATTTATCTTCAATTTCTTGAAAAAGCTGTTGAGGAGCCCAACCACTATAACCGATATAAAACCTTATTTCATATGTTTTAATATTGCCGCTCTCAATATGCTTTTTTAATAGTTCAAAATCGCCACCCCAATAAATATCGCCAGCAACATGGGTGCTTTTGGGTAGCAAATCAATTCTGTTGTGCAGGTAATGCACCGTATCGGGATTTACTGGTCCACCAATAAAACATTGTGCCTCAAAATCAGGAAAATCAGGAAAAAGCTCATTAATTGATATGTCAGCCGGTTTGTTTAAAATGTACCCTAAAGTGCCATCCGTATCGTTGTGCTCGGTAATTAAAACCAACGAGCGCCCAAAATACGAATCGGGCGAAAAAGGCTCAGAGATAAGGCATTTGCCCTTCTCAACCTTTGCCAAATAATGATTAATATTAAATAAATTGATATTTCGTACCATTGTAATATTTATTAGCACTTATGTAAATTTAAAAATATTTTTTCCAAATTAACAAAAGGTAAAGAATTATTTTGAAAAAAAATTATAAAATAAGAAATTTTAAATACACCCAATATCCGCAACTGTTTTTATAATGTGTTCTGTTTTAGGCAATCAGACCTAACCGGTCTCACAAAAATAAGTGAATGTAAATTTGTCTAATCAATTGTTAATCAACAAAGACCTGTTAGGTCTTGCGAATTTAAGGATACATGGTTTTGGACAACGTAGCGCCTGCTACGTTTTATTTTACATACTAAATACTTAATGTTTTTTTATAAGTGCTATCGCAATTATTCTCGCAGCAGCCTGCCCGACTTTATTATTTAGGCGGGGCGCAGCGAGTTCCAAAAGGCAGGCTTTTTGCTGATAAAGAAAAAAAATAGTAGCTATTTATCATGAGTTTGTTTACCATATGTTTTAAGCCAATAAAGCCATAAAAACAGTATTGTAGGATACATAATTACAGGCGAAACTATATCATGTATTATTTTAAATTGCTCAGGATTACGGTATTGTCCCAAAATAATAATAAATATTCTAATAATATTAAGCACAATGAGTAACGTTACGCCTACTGGAATATACCATAATTTATGCTTTGCTTGTCCAAATTGAAATACTACAAACACAATAAAAAAAGCAAGCTCTCTAAAACCCAAGCATCCGTAACTAAAAGATACTCCGGGAGTGCCTATAATTTTAAGAAAATTACCCTCGGTGTATGTTTGCAATCCCAAAAGGTTTAATAAAAACTCTGTAATAAAAACCATAAAGGAGTTGAATCCCTCATCTAAATGAATTGATTGAATAAAAACTTTTTTAAAAAAAGGGAAATCGCTAATCAATGCGGAAATAAGCCACGCAAAAAAAAAGGAAACTGCATAGCGTGCAATTTCCTTTTTTTTTGAAGTTGTTAATTTTGTTTTAGTTATTTTTTTAAAATTAAGATGCATGGGACTATCTAAATAGTGTCTGTCTAAGAACTCATTGTTTTTCACTCAAAATGTCTTATTAATTTTTATTTAATAAGTCTTCAGCCCACATAGACAGTCAATAATGTGCTAACTCCTGCTGTCTATTGAAGACTCAGAACTGCTCACTTTAATCAAATATAAAACTGTTTAAATAAAGCAATTTATTTAGTATAATGTGCAGTTACACCTAGTTTAATTTTCTGTACACACCTAATCCCTCACGCAACGAACAGAGTATCCGTTCGATTTATTTAAGGCGTAGCGGCCAACAAAGTTGAGGTTGTAGCCTAAGTAGCGTTCAAATGCTCTAGTACTATCGTAATCTGTACTACTCCACCAATCACCGTATTCGCCAACAAGACGAAACGTACCATAGCGACTGTAGCGATTGCCACCCGGCAGAGCGGAAAAGCTATAATTATCAGTTCCGTTGCCGCTGCTGTTCCAACCATTAGTAGCTTTTAGTTTTTCACTTTCATCAGTACCACGGGGACCTATTTCATCAGCATCACTTTGGCTCATACCAATATGCATTTCAAGTATTTTCCACTCTTCATCACTTGGCAAATGCCAACCTGTAGGACAAGCATCTTTTGCAGCTGCATAGGTATATAATGCACCATAAGTATCACGGTTTATATTTAAGTTATTATAATAACAATACGCTTTATCAGTATCGTTATCTTCAAGGTTCCCCCACTCTGTATTATCTGTTACAAGTGGTATATCAGTACTGTCAGGTTCGCGAGTAACTTTTAAGTTTTCTGCCATCCATACTTGATTGCCAATTTTTACTACGTTATATTCATTACCATCAATATCTGTAATTTTAGATAACTCATCTTCTTGTTCAAATGTAACAACTAATGGTCCATTATCCTCATCCCTAAAATATTGTTTTAACTCATTATTAGTAAGGGAGTCGATATATGTAACATAACCCTCTTTTTCAATAGTTAAAATATAAGAATCAAATCCATCATTAATTTTAATTTGGTTTGTAATAGCTTCTAACGTATCAGAATAAATGTCATTACTATTAGCAGTTACTGTTAACATGGCATTTGTAAGCTCAAAATTATCAGTAGCTTCATCATATGCAAAAACGCTCAAAAGAAAATCGAAGGTTTCAACTACTTCAAAACTAAAGGTGGTATATCCAAAATCTTCAGATGTTACATTTTCTGTACTTAATACTTCGGGCACAAGTTTAAGTGTTTCGTCACTTGCTACAGAAAAATTATAAGGCAGTGTCGTACTTACTAAATATGCCATATCAGAGCCTTGTAATGGCGATGCATAAATAACATTCCCATCGGCATCAATTACCAAAAACTCCTCTATAGTGTAGCTTCCAACAAATAGTAAAATTGATTTACTAATAAATGAACCGCTCATATTATATAGCTCAATTTCTTTAGTGTCATAAACAACATTACCACCAGTATCTTTAATAGTTACAACTACAGCAGAAGCATCTTGAACATCTGTTTTTGCAATTTTTTTACTACTTTCAGTTATGTCAGTAAGACTAAAACTAAATTCTATATTACCTTTTTGTTTAACTTCTTCATCATTATTATCTTCACAATTGGTAAAAATGGTTAATGAAAACATAGCTACTACTAAATAGCTCATTAATTTCTTTTTCATATAAATTGATTTTGATTAAAATAAGATTAATTATAAAACACTAATATAAATTAAAAATCATATTATGCCAAATTAATTTTTGTTGTGTTATTCAATACTTAATGAAATTGTATTTAATATTTTGATTCCATTGCCAACATTAATAAGTTCATGGGTTGGTTTTGGGTTAGGTATACCGACCTAAAGATCTATTTATAGCAAACTTTGAAAAATTGCAAAAACGACCATATTCTTAGTATGAATTTACAGAAATCGCAGATAATAAATATTTGATTTTTGTCAGTTTTCAATTTTGTATTTTATAAATCTCATATAACCAAGATATTGAAAGTTATCGGCTTTATGTATTTTGCACCATACAATATAAAAACGAGTTAATGATAATTTGAAAGAACGAGTGAAGTCCATTAATTAAGATGGATGGGCTTATTTAACAAAAACTAAAAATGTGCATTTTATTTAAATTTTTGAAAAATTAAAATATAGAGCTGTGAATTTGCATTTGGGTTAACTAACTTATTAAGTAGCCTATCTGCACGACAAAATCCATGTTTAAAGATTTTTGTTTTGCAAACATTTTGTATAATAAAATTAATATTTCATTTATTTCGTCATATTCCCAACAGACTCATCTTCTTTACGAATTCTACCAATTATATAAATAACGCTTCCAATTATTAAAAAAGCTAAGCCATTTGATATTGGCACAGGATTTCCACTCCCTCCTCCACCAGGGTCTGGTGGTGTATCAGCAGCCTTGCCATTATTGCTCCATGCATTGCTTTTTGAGAAGGTTCCTTTCTTAAAATTTCCTTTCTTTTTACTTGAGGGTGGCGGAGTTTTGCCATCGGCAAAAACACTACCCGTTGTAAAAACAATCAGGGCAATTGCAATTAATATTTTTGTTACTTTTTCGATCATATGGAGCTAATCCATTTTAAGTTTGCAAAAGTGCAAAAAATTACCTTATCTAACAACCACTTTTTGAGTAACCACATAATTATCTATAATTACTTTTATTATATAAGTACCGGGTTTATTAATATAAATCTCCTGAACACTCGAATTAATGGTTGCTTTTGAGTGTATAAGTTTACCTGTAATATCATAAATATAAATATTACCAGTATTTAATTTAAAAATATCGGATTTTACGAACGTTGTATTTTTATACGTATATATTAATATGTTATTGTTTAATATTTCCGAGTTGTTAATATTTAAAGCTGTTTGAGACAAAATTAATTGAAAACGATCATCAGTTTTTGTTTCAATAAATACTTCATACATGTCTTCTCTAAGATTAATATATTTATCTTCTTGTATATCAAACAAATAAACATATATTGATTCAGAAATATTCTCTATTGAAAAAGCCGACAGGGTAATTATACCAGAATTGCCGGGAGTTAACCCAATTGGTATAATAAGTTCTTGCTCGGACAGCGTTGTTAAAGCATTGGTATTAAGAGTATTAATGGATAGAATAGTGCCACTGCTAATAACTGAGTAAATGTCTGATATTGTATCATTTGTTGACATAAGCTTAAAGGCATCATATTCGCCATCAAACTCTGAAGTAGCATTATCATCAAACATTACAATAGCTTCAGTTGTGTAATAATCATTTTTTGCTATAAGCTTAATTGATTGGTGCTCAACAGTTATGTTTTTTCTAAATGATTGGGTCGATGCCGTACGAGCTGCATTGGTAAATGCCAATGATCCGTTATTGCCAGCATGCACAAAAAATCCTTGTCCTGCTGCTATTACTCCGCTTGTGGTAATTGTAGTATAACTTCCGCTACCAGTATCATATAAATAAGCTGCTGCATCAACATCTGTTCGTGTAATGCCTGTTTGCGCTCCCCAGTCAATTGCACTAGGGTAAGGGTTGCCCACTAAGTTCCACCCATAACTATCATCGCCGGTTGAACTATTAGTAACATTTATGCTTTTATTGTTGCTGTTAAATGTGCCATTAAAAGATATTGTTGCTGTTCCGCTTGAGTTTTTAACAGAAACACCCTGCATAACTGCAATGGTTGAATTTGAATTTAAATAGTCCCACCCAACATTAGGCTCATTATAAGCATTAACATAATAACCGTTCCAATCGGTAATTGAGGGAGATGTTATTGGCGAACTTACCAACCGCCAGTTGGCAGTTGACGGGTAATACCTTTCCATAGTTGAGCTGCCTGATACAGAAAGCACTCCTGTGCCCGATATTACAACTTGCCCTGCAGCTCCATTTCCCGATGGGCTTTTTAATGTTACATTGCCTATAACTGTTAGTGTATTTCCATTATTAATAGTTAGCCAAGCCCCAGCGTTAACAGTTAAATGTTCAACCGAGTGGTTTGCTCCAACAACAGGTTGATTAGTTACATCGGCAATAGTTACGCTATATGATGATGTGGGTACTCCGCTTGGCGTCCAGTTGTCGGCAGTATTCCAATCGGTATCGGTACTGCCATCCCATGTTACCGGCCCAAGTGTTGTAGAGTCTTTATAATTTGCATCATCTGTTAAAGTAGTATTAAAAGTTGCGCTAGTACTTGAATTGTTGTAATCGTAAACCACAAAAGTATATGATGTAGATGCTGTTAACCCTGATACTGCAACTGTTGAACTTGTTCCGTTGTAAACTACATAATTACCTGTACCGGTAGGGTCGCCAGAGCCAAATTCTGCATCTGCCGAGTAATCTGTTAAATCAGTTGGTGTAACATTGCTTGTTCCTGAAGCTCTTGCAACAATAATTCTGTTATCTCCATTACCATTTGTACAATTAACAGTAAACGATGTACTTGTTTTGTTTGTTAGTGAAATAGCAAATGCCTGAGTTGTAGGCGCAATTTTTAATGTTGTTTGATTTTTTGGATTGTCGGTTGCGGTAGCTGTAAAATATTTCTCAGCTCCGTTAGTGTTATTATATTCAAATATTTGAACCCTGTAAGTTGTATTTGCACTTACATTAGTAATGGAAACTGTTGTGTCATTACCATTGCAAATAGTGTAAAACCCATCAGACACTAATCCTGTTTTATTCCCCCAATCTGTACTTGCTGCATATGTAATGTTATTTGTTGGAGTTGGCGAACCTGTTGTTGCCTCTTTCATTGTAACAATTCGTAGTTCGCCGTTTCCTTTTGTCCAGTTTATTGTAAACGATGTAGTATTAAAATTGGTAAAATTTATTACCGACGCCTGTACTGTTGGTGCACTTTTTTCGCCTGTTTTAGCATTGGCTGTTGGTCCGTCAGAGGTTCTGTAATTAATGGCACCGTTGTCGTTATATTCAAATATTTGAAAATGGTAATTTGTACTGCCAAGCAATCCCGTTACATCAACACTTGTGCCCGTACCGGTAGTAGAATATACTACAAAATTTCCTGTTCCTATCTCGTCGCCCGAGCCAAATGTAGCATTTGCAGTATAGTTGGTAGCATCAACAGGAGTTGCACTAACTGCCGAACCTTGTTTAGCCAATACAATCCGTCCTGTTCCATTTCCAACTGTCCAGCTTAGTGGTATATTATTTGAACCAATAGTACCTGTTGTAAATGAGGTAACCTGTGTGGTTGGTTCATTATCGAGCGTGTATTGCGAATTTGGGTTATTATTAGGTACATCTGTAGTAGTAAGATAATCAATATCGGCACCCGTATTTGTGTATTCAAATGCCCTAAAATGATATTCAGTTCCAGTTAATAAAGCTGTAATATTTTCTGTAGTACCTGGACCATTATATACTACATAACCTGAGCCGAGAGTAGTACCTACGGTTCCAAATGCCGCATTTGCAGTATATGTAGTACCGTCTTGCGGCACATTGGTAACGGCACTTCCTTGTCGGGCAACAATTAATACGCTATCACCATTGCCGCGTGCCCAACCGGTAGTATAAGTAATTGTAGCTATATTTGTAAAGGCAATAGTATTTGCCTGTGTGGTCGGTTCGTCTTTTATTGTGGTTGTATCATGTGTGTTGCCTGAACCCGTAGTTAAATAATTTGATGAAGTTGCTGTTCCACCATATTCATATACTTTAAAATGGTAAGTGGTATTTTGTTCAAGGTTTGTTATTGTTGCACCTATACCACTTCCGCTATATACAACATAATTACCTGTCCCTATTTCATCTCCACTTCCAAAACTATTATTGGCTGTATAACCTGTTCCATCGATAGGATTAGCATCAACCGCATTTATTTCATGAGCTAAAACAATTCTGTTGCCTCCACCTGCACCGGCAGTCCAGCTTAAATCTAATTGTGTTGCAGCAATATTGTCGGTACTTACACCTGAAGCCTGACCTGATGGCTCTGTTGCCAAAGTGTATCTTGAATAAGGATTATTGGTTGTGTCCTTATCAAGGTAGTAAGGAGAATTTGAAACGCTATTATACTCAAATGCTTTGAACGTATAGTTTGCTCCTTGTGTAAGATTGGTAATAGTAACAGATGAACCCTCACCTTTATATACAACATTACAACCTGTTGCAATTTGATCACCATCACCAAAATTTGCATCGGCAGTATAGTCTGTTTGGTCGGTAGGGGTTTCCGACAATGTACTTCCTGCTTTTCCTACCACCATTATGCTATCTCCACCGCCCCTTGTCCAGTTTACTGTGTATTGTGTAGTATTTAAACCGGTTACATTTAAATTACAAGCCTGTTTAGTTGGTTTTCCTGCTGCGGTTGTTTGGCTGTTTGGGTTGTTTGATGCACCATCAGAAGTTAAGTAATTAACAGCCGTACCTGTACCTGAGTATTCATAAACCTTAAAATGGTAAGTTGTACCTGCAAGTAAATTTGTTACTGTAACACCTGTGCCACTACCATTATATACAACGTAATTTCCGGTGCCAATTTCATCACCATTTGTAAAACTACCATTTGCTGTATAAGCAAAACCATCAACAGGGTCAAAAGTTGGATTAGCTCCCTGACGGGCCAATACCAGCCTGTTACCGCCACCTATGCCTGCGGTAAACGATATCGCAACCTGACTTGATTGTATATTTGGGAATATAATATCAGTAGCCTGAGTGGTTGGAGCTGTGCCAACCGTATATTGCGAGGCTGCATTACCATTACCTGTTGTAAGGTAATCGGTATATGGGTAGGAGTTGTTAAATTCAAAAGCTTTAAATGTATATTCCGCACTTGATGATAGTGCTGTAATGGTAACTCCGGTTCCTGTACCCGTATATACAACATACGATGAGTTTATGTTGTCGCCACTACCAAAAGCAGCATTGGGGGTATAAACATTATTGTCTAAAGGGGCATCGCTAATAGAGCTGCCTGCAATTGCCAAAACCAAAACACTATCGCCATTGCCACGTGTCCAGCTTAAATTTAACCTATCGGTTTGTATGTTTGAAAATGTAAGGTTGGAGGGTTGTGTTGTGGGTGTTGGTTTGGTTGTAATTGTATCGTTTGGGTTGTTTGAGCCAAAACCATCGGTTTTATAATTGGTATTGCTGCCTGTATTATTATATTCAAAAACTTTAAAATAGTATCTTGTATTTTCTGAAAGTCCTGTTACAGTTACAGCCGAGCTGCTACCTGCTGAAACTATATAATTGCCTGTTCCTATTTGGGCGCCCGAGCCAAACGAGCTATTTCCTGTATATTCTGTTCCGTCAGCAGGTATGCCATTTACTGCCGAGCCCTGTTTTGTAAGAATTATGCGGTAGCTGCCATTACCACCCGATGCTGTTGCAGTAAGTTGGTTGGTTTGAATGCTTGAAAAAGTTATTGTGGTAGCTTGTGTTGATGGCTCGCCACTTAGTGTTGTCGTATCTTTAGGATTATTAGTGCCATCAGAAACAAAATATTTTGTGTTTGCACCCGTATTATTAAATTCAAAAACTTTAAAAGTATATGATTCTCCGGCTGTTAAGCCTGTAACATCTACCGTAGTTCCTGTGCCTTTAAATATAGCATAACTTGTACCTGTACCCGAAATTGCAGGGGTTCCTGAACCAAAAGCTGAACTTGCTGTATAATCAGTACCCTCTGATGGGGAGTTTACCTGTGCACCTGTACCTGCTTCGGCAACTACAAGGCAATATTCGCCTCCTCCTGCTCCTGCTCTTGTCCAACTAACAGTCATTGTTGTTGAAGCAACATCTGTAAATGTTACTCCAGATGCTTGCGCAGTTGGTGCATTTTTTAATGTGGTAAAATCAGTTTCGCTACCATATGAGGGTCCTGCGCTATTAGTAGCATAAGCCCTTATATAATATTTTGTGCCAGCTGTTAAACCAGTTACTCCGTGAGAATATGAATCAACAGTAGTACCACCGGTTGTATGGCTACCACTTGTAGTAGGGGCAGTTGACGTACTATAACATACACCCCTTGCTGTTATTGATGCTCCCCCATCTGCTGTTACTTCACCATTAAATGTAGCTGTAGTTTGAGCAATATTTGTTGCAGCTGATGTTGTTACAGTTGGAGCAGTTGGCGCATTAGTAGTAAATGACACATCTGTACCATAAGCTTTAGCACCAATAGTATCAGCAAGAATTCTGTAATGATATTGCACATTTGATCTTAAAGTGTCAATAGTTAAAGAACAAGTTGTTCCATTTGAAGTAGCTGAATTCGGAGAAGCCGCAACATTTCCATATTCATAACTTGTGGTTGGTCCCCAATCAAAAGAAATTGAATACATTAAATCACTTGGAGCACCTTCAGGATTTGCAGTTCCGTTCAAAGTAGCTGCACTTGTATTAACACTTGAAGCTGCATTGGTTATAATTGACTGCCCAAAACTAAATTGAATAAATAGAGTTGAAATTATTATAAGTAAGAATCCATACTTCTTCATATCTATTACTTTTTAAGTGTGTTAATTATACAAGTAAATGCAAAAATAGTTGAAATTATGCATATATTATACAGTCAAAAGGCTATTTTTGATTAATTGGGGTTGTATATTGACTAAAAAAAATGACTATTTACAATAATTGTGTAAGTTAGCCGAAAATTTAAGAAAATTGCCATAGATTAATAATTTTTCTATGGCAAACGTATTTGAAAAATATAAAAAAAGAACATCCACGAATTACACTAATTAACACTAATTCAAATCAACAAAAGTTGATTTTGAATATCTTTTTGCAAATTGGTGTAATTCGTGGATAAAAAATATTAGTTTGCGAATTTATGATACTATAGAATTAAAAAACATGATTAGAAAAATATACTTTTATTTAATTTTTATTTTGTTGCTAAGCTCCGGTTGTGCACGGTATAAAAATATTGCTTACGTTCAGGATAGATACGAAGTTACCGATTCATTAAAACAATATATTGATGTTACCAAAGGTGGCGATTTGGTTTTAAGGATTGATGATAATGTTTATATTAATGTTTACGGGTTAGACTACAGACAGTTGGAGCTATTCAACAAACAAGCAGGCAACAACCGATCAACAAATGTTAACGAGGTTGCATTATATTTACAAGGCTATTTTATTAATAATAAAGGCAAAGTTGAATTGCCGGTTATTGGAAAGGTTAAACTTAATGGATTAACCTTAGCACAGGCTAAAGATACCTTACAAAATAAGGTTGACGAGTATTTAATTGGGGCTACCGTTGATATAAGATTATTAAGTTACAATATAACTGTTTTGGGTGAAGTTAAACGCCCCGGCAAATTTAATTTTTATAAGCGCGAAATAAATATATTAGATGTTATTGCAAGAGCAGGCGATTTGGCAAACTATGGCGATGCACGTAATGTAATTTTATTTAGAGAAACTAATGGTAAATCGGAAACTTATAATTTTGATTTAACTTCGTCCGATTTTTTTAACAGCCCTCATTATTGGCTAAAACCCAATGATGTTATTTACGTAAAGCCTCTACGCTCAAAAATGGTTAGTGTAAACGCACCAACATTTACCCTTATATTTTCAGGATTAACCGCATTAATTTTGTTATTATCTTACATTCAATTTTAAAAAATGGCTGAATTTGACGATATTTATAAAGAAGAGACCATTGATATTAAAAAATACATTTTTAAAATTATATCAAACTGGTACTGGTTTGCCATTGCTGTATTTTTATCAGTATCGGTTGCCTATTTCCTAAATCGGTATTCCGATCGTATTTATCAAGTCAGCTCGTCAATATTAATTAATGAATCAAACAGTAACTCATATTATTCAGATGAGATGATTCAAGGTCTTGATATGTTTAAACAAGGTTCAAATTTGAGGAATCAAATAGGGATACTCCATTCATTTGATTTGAATAAAAAAGTAATTAATGAGCTCGATTTTGATATTTCTTACTATGGAATTGGAAGAATTAGAGATCCGGAATTATACCAACCATCCCGAATTAAAGTAAACTTAGATACGTCGCATTATCAATGGTATAATATGCCAATATATATTACTATCCTTTCGGTAGGCGAGTATGAGCTAAGCATTGATGAAGATGATTTAAATATTAACAGAAAGCTAAAATTTGGGGAGCAGTTTGAGAATGAATTTTTTAGTTTTAATCTTACCATAAGAAATCCTGAGCAATTTCATAACGATGCAACTGACAGATATTATTTTTATATAAACGACCCTGTTTATCTTACAAATTTATATAGAAATAAATTGGGAATAAATCTTTTAGATGAAGAGGGTACCATTCTTACCCTTTCGGTTCAGGGTTATGTTGCCAAAAAAGAGGTTGTTTATTTAAATAAATTATCTGAGGTGTATATCAGATCGGAGTTAGAGAGCAAGAACCAAATAGCTAAAAATACAATTCGTTTTATTGATGAGCAAATGAAAGCAATTGTTGATTCGTTAACTGTTGCCGAAAATAATTTAGAAGATTTTAGGAGTAAAAATAGAATTATTGACCTATCGCAAGAGGGGCGTAGTTTGTTTGAGATGTATGAAAAATTAGAAAATGAAAAAGCGTTACTATCTATTGAGGCAAAGTATTATAACTATTTAATAGAGTATCTTGAATCGCGTAGAGACAATAATGATATTATTATACCAACATCAGTTGGTGTACAAGATCAATTGCTTGTTAATTTAATTTTGCAAATTAATTCTTTAAATACCGAAAGAATTTCTTTAACAATGCAATCGGTAAAATCAAACCCAAAATTAAATATTATTGATTTAAAAATTGCTGAGTTAAAAAAAATGCTTGAAGAAAATGTTAATAATTTAATATTTACAAATAAAATTACGTCTGACGATATTGATGAAAGGGTATTAAAACTTAATAAAGAAATTGAAAAATTACCGTATAACGAGCGTCAACTTATAAACATTCAGCGTAAATTCGACTTAAACGACCAAATTTATACATATTTACTTGAAAAACGGGCTGAAACCGGAATTAGCAAAGCTTCAAACCTACCCAATGCAAGGGTTTTGGATAAAGCCAGAATAGAACAGGCATATTTAATTGCCCCAAAAAGCCGTTTAAATTATATGATATCGTTAGTAATAGGTCTGCTTATCCCTTTTTTGATTATTATACTGCGCGATTATTTTAACAATAAAGTACTATCAAAAAAAGATATTGAAGCAAAAACCGATACACCAATAATCGGTATTGTTGGGCACAACACCAAAGATACCGATCTGGTAGTTTTAAATAACCCGAAATCAGCTATATCAGAATCATTCAGAACCATTAAAACCAATTTACAGTACCTTATTTTAAATAAAGATGTTAAAGTTATTACCGTAACCTCAACCATTAGTGGCGAGGGTAAAACATTTTGCAGCTTAAACCTTGCATCAATAATTGCAATGACAGGTAAAAAGACCCTGTTAATTGGTTTAGACTTGCGCAAACCCCGTCTTCACCGTCATTTTAATTTAGACAACAGCATTGGGTTAAGCTCTTTTTTAATTGGCAAAGAAAAAATTGAGGATATAATTAAGCCTACTGATATTGAGGAACTTTCAGTAATTGCCTCGGGTCCTATTCCACCTAATCCGGCAAAGCTCATTGAAACAGAAGCATTAGGGGTATTAATGCAATATGCCCGCAATAATTTTGATTTTATAGTGGTTGATACACCTCCTATTGCTTTGGTGTCTGATGCATTGTTGTTTTCAAAATTTTCTGATATTAACCTTTTTGTTGTCAGGCAAAACTACTCTCGTACCGATGTGTTGGATTTGGTAAATGACTTGAATAAAAAACCAAATATATCTGAATTTAACATCCTTTTAAACGACATGCAGATGCCCGGGTATTACGGAAAAAAATACGGCTATGGATACGGTTATGGCTACGGTTATGGCTACGGTTATGACGATGGCTATTATGATGATGATGATGAACCTAAGCTTACATTTATTGGTAAACTCTCGAAACTTTTTAAGAAAAGCAGATAATTATGAGGTTTAAATATCTTCTCATTATTATTATAATATCATCTTTTTTTGCAAGTAAGGTTTTTTCGCAGGCCAATAATTCTATTACAATTGAACTTCCGTTAATTATTTTAAAGGGTATTCCTTCACATATTAAGGTTATTGCATCTGTAAAAGACACAAATTATAATACAAATATTAAAATTGGCAATAAAAACTACTTAGTTACTATTGAATTTGGTAAAGCTGTTATAAACCATACTTTTACAGATAAGGAGCTTATTCAGTCGGAACTACTTCAAGCACCATTGCCAATAACCCCCATCCCTTTATGGATGTCTATTATACCGCCCTTAATAGCCATAATTATGGCACTTTTTTTTAAAGAGGTGGTTACTGCGCTATTTACAGGTATTTTTATAGGCACATTTATAATATATTTTTACCATACCGGAAGTTTTTTTGAAGGCTTGTTGCAAGGTCTGCTGTCTATAATTGATACATACGTATTAGAATCTTTGCTTGATTCGGGGCATATTTCCATTATAGTTTTCTCGATGCTTATTGGTGCAATGGTAAATGTAATTTCCAAAAATGGTGGAATGCAGGGTGTTGTAAATAAACTTACCCGTTTTGCCAATACTGCAAGGTCGGGGCAATTAATAACATGGCTATTGGGTATTGCCATTTTTTTTGACGATTATGCCAACACCCTTGTTGTAGGCAATACTATGCGCCCTGTTACCGACCGTTTAAGAATATCACGACAAAAGTTGGCATATATTGTTGATAGTACGGCTGCACCTGTAGCTTCTATTGCATTTGTTACCACTTGGATAGGAGCCGAACTGAGCTATATACAAACGGGTATTTCAACTTTGGGGTTATCATTGTCTCCCTATACTGTTTTTCTTAACTCGTTGGCTTACTCATTTTACCCCGTATTTACACTTGTTTTTATTTTTATTTTGATTTACCGAAAGGTTGATTTTGGTCCAATGCTTAAAATTGAGCGCGAAACCCGAAAGCATGGTTTGATTGTTGATGAATCAAAGGTTGGCTTTTCAAACCAGTTAAATGAGCTAAAGGTTTCCGATAACATAAAGGCACGTTGGCACAATGCAGCTATTCCGGTTTTTATTGTAATTTTTGGAACCTTTTCAGGGTTGATTTATACAGGGTGGGATTCATCATTGGCAAATGATAATAACATCTCATTTTTTCACAAACTATCAACAATTATAGGTAATTCCGATTCGTATAAATCTTTATTATGGTCATCTTTAATTGCCGTAATTATATCGGTTGTTTTATCAATAAGTCAGCGCTTATTAACCTTACAGCAATCTATTGACAGTATTATAAATGGTTTTAGAACTATGCTTACGGCAATAGTTATATTAGTACTTGCATGGTCACTGGCATTGGTTACCGAGCATTTACATACTGCCGATTTTATTTCAAGAATAATGATTGATGCAAGCCTGTCGCCAGTATTTGTGCCTTTAATTACTTTTATTTTAGCTGCCTTGGTGGCGTTTAGCACTGGATCATCATGGGGTACAATGGCAATTCTTTACCCGTTAATATTGCCTGCATCGTGGTTAATTACAAATGAGTTTAACTATGAATACCACCAAAGTTTAAATATATTTTATAATGTGGTGGCAAGCGTTTTAGCAGGCTCGGTACTTGGCGACCACTGCTCACCAATTTCCGATACCACAATACTTAGCTCGTTGGCAAGCTCGTGCCCACATATTGAGCATGTACGTACACAAATGCCATATGCCCTTACGGTTGGCGGTGTATCTATTTTTATTGGTGTTTTACCGGCAGCAATTGGTATTCCGGCTTGGATTACATTTCCGGCAGGTATTGTTATATTATTATTAATTGTAAAAGTTTTTGGCAAATCAACAGCCTAACCTGAATTCAGGTTAATAAACTCAATGCAAAATTTCACCAATCAGTATAGTAAATCGTTACTCAAATAGTATATTTGCAAAAAAATAAGCAATATTGAGTCTCCATATGGAGAAAAATTATTTTTAGTAGGACATAAAAATAGAACACATATAATAATCGTCAATTAAAACACATGGAAATACTTTTATTAACAGTTGTAATTTTAGGGATTGGTATTTTAGGAATGGCATTTAATATTATTTTCAGAAAGAAGAAATTTCCTGAAACGCATGTTGGTCATAATAAAGATATGAGAAAATTGGGTATAACATGTGCGCAAACCATGGATAAAATTGAACAGAAAAAGGTTAAAGAGAAGGGAAGGTTTAAAAAAGTTAAACTTATTACCTAACTCCCAAGTGATAGGGAATTTTTAAAATCGTGAAAAATAATTTTATCTCACTATTAGGATAGTAGTATTTCATCTATAATCAACTATCTCAGGTATTGCTATTTCAACTGTTAAAAAATCACCGCGAATCTATCTGGCTATGTAGTTAGACAGGTGCACTAATAATGTTAAAAATTTTATCCTCGTATTACACAAACTCGCCTAACTAATTCGGGCAAGCTCGCCAGGACGACAGGCAGGTAGTTCAAACAAACGGAGTGAGTTCACAGCCTGCTCCGAAACGACTTCGGAAAACACTTTTTTAATTATTGTGAGGGATACCGATTGAGAAGCAAATTTGCCAATATATTTAATTAGCATTCATATATTAACATTGCTTCTAAATCGGCATTATACCAGCAGTTTTGAAATTAAAATAGTATAATAACCATCTCAGCCATTGGCTGTTTCATCAAGATAAATCTCAACCTGCTTTTGTATATTTTCGGCAGTATAGCCAAACTTTTCATCAAGCACTTCATAGCTGGCCGAATAGCCAAAATGGTTTAACCCAATTGATTTACCCATAGCCCCCACAAGTCCTGCAAGAGTTGAAGGTAAACCTGCTGTTAAACCTAACGTAGGGACACCTGCCGGCAATATACTGTTTTGATACTCACTTGACTGCTCACGGAACAGCCCCTCTGAAATAGCCGATACAATTTTTATTTTTAAGTTGTTTTGTTGTTCAAGCAATTTTGCTCCGGCAATAAGTGTTGCCACCTCCGACCCGTTTGCAACCAAAATAATGTCGGGGCTATTGCACTCTTTAACTGTATATGCACCTTTTTGTGCCCTTAGTGCACTTTCGTATTTTGAAAGTTCATTTTCAGGTAAATCTTCAATATTTTGACGCGATAAAATAAGTACTGTTGGCGAAACACTGTTTTCCATAGCCATTTTCCACGCTACGGTTGTTTCATTGGCATCGGCAGGGCGCAGAGCTAAAAGTCCGGGTCTGTCCGAATGGTTTCGTAGCTGTTCCAATAATCTTATTTGGGCTTCCTGCTCAATTGGTTGGTGGGTAGGACCATCTTCGCCAACCCTAAAGGCATCATGTGAAAATATATACTTTACAGGCAGCTCCATTAATGCCGCCATGCGAATTGAAGGCTTCATATAATCGGAAAAAACAAAAAATGTACCACACGCAGCAAATACACCACCGTGGCTAACAATACCATTACATACTGTTGCCAATGTTAATTCGGTAACACCGGCATGAAGAAACTTGCCTGTAAAATCACCTTTTTTTAATGGCTGTGTATGCTTTAAGTAACCATCTGTTTTATCGGAGTTAGCCAAATCGGCCGATGCAACTATCATATTATCAACCTTTTTTGCATATTCGCCAAGTACTGTTGCCGATGCTGCGCGCGTTGCAATATTCTCTTTTTGGGCAATACCTGCATAATCAATTTCAGGAATATCATTATTCAGGTAACTATGTAGTTTTTTTGCCAATTCGGGATTCTCTTTTTCCCATTTATCTTGAATTTGATTTTGCTTTTTTGCATAATCGCCCTTTATTTTATTTACATCGGTGTAAGTTTGACTTGCCTCAGCAAATATCACAAATGGGTTGGTTGGGTCTCCGCCCAAATTTTGCACAGTTTTTTCAAACGAAGCTCCTGCTTTAGATATTGGCTGTCCGTGTGTTGAGCATTTACGTTCAAAGTTTTCTGAGTTTTCAGTAATTGCCCCTTTACCCATTATTGTTTTTCCAATAATAAGGGTTGGTCGTTCAGTTTCGGCAATTGCATTATCTAAGGCTTTTCGTATTTCATCGGCATTATTACCATCAATAGTAATAACATTCCAATTCCATGCCTCATATTTTTTTCCGGTATCTTCCGATGTAACATCTTCGGTATCGGTTGACAGTTGAATATCATTTGAATCATAAAACATTATTAAATTGGATAAACCTAAATGACCCGCCATTCGTCCTGCACCTTGCGAAATCTCTTCCTGAATTCCCCCATCAGATATAAATGTGTAAGTTTTATGTGCCATCCATTCACCAAACCGTGCTACTAAAAACCTTTCGGCAATAGCCGCACCAACAGCCATTGTATGCCCCTGCCCTAATGGTCCCGAGGTGTTCTCTATACCTCGCTTTATATCCCTTTCAGGATGTCCCGGAGTTACGCTGCCCCATTGGCGAAAATTGGTTAAATCATCCATACTAAAAGTGCCGGTTAGTGCTAATTGTGCATACAGCATAGGCGACATGTGCCCGGGGTCTAAATAAAACCTATCGCGAAAAGCCCATGTGCGGTCATTTGGCTGGTAATTTAAATACTCAGAGTATAAAATGTTAATAAAATCAGCTCCACCCATGGCTCCACCGGGATGCCCCGATTTGGCTTTCTCTACCATAGCTGCTGATAAAATGCGAATGTTGTCGGCTACTTTGTTGGCTGTATTGTACCTCATTTCCAATTATTTTAAACAGTTTCAATTATAATTCAATAGTTTTATATAAAATAATTGCAAAAGTATCCTTTATTTAGATATTATAATTAATTGAATCATTCATTTTATTCACATTTTGTTAATTTCTTTTAAAAAAAATCTTTTTTTTGAATAAACCAGAATAAAATATACTTTTGTTGAATTATTAAATAGGGTATAATGGGTAATAAATATATAGTATTCTTCTTAAGTGTTTTATTTTTAAGCTTTTTTGATTGTTCATATGCGTCTGATGCTAACAAAGAGTCAAGCTCCGGTTGGGAGTTAATTAATGACGACAATGGCATTCAGATATTAGAGCGTTGGGTGATTAATGAAAAAAAATTAAAAGTAAAAGAGCGTAGCGGTAAAATGATTTTAAAATGTACTATTGAGGAGGCGCTAAGTCTTATATGTGATGCCAAACGAACCCATTTGTGGATGCAAGATACAGAGCAAGTCAAGATACTAAAAATCGTTAGCGATAAAAAGTGGTACGTGCACACTATTTTAGATACACCATGGCCATTTAATAAACAAGATATGGTTTCAAAATATAGTGTTATTAATGATGCTGAATCAGGCTTAATCAAAGTTTTAATTGAGAAAGAAGATAAGCTTTTGCCTAAACAGGAAAATATTGACCGCCTTGATACTTTTAATGCAATTTGGACTATTGAACAAGTAAAAAAGAATAAGATAAAAGTTACTTTTACTACCAAATCAACAAAACCTCCCAAATATCCCTCATGGGTTCAAGACCCTATTGTACGCAATGTGTTTTTTAATAATCTGAAGAATTTTAAAGCGTTAATTAATAATATTTAGCCAATACTGTAATTACCGGTTATAATAATTAACCTGTTACCTACACATATCTCTTTAACTATTTCACTTCTTTTACCGTTTTAACCACAATTATTCATGAGAATAATTGCTGTTTCCGACAGCGGCTAAGTCTTACTATCAATTTTGCTCCTCAAGATTGGATGCGGCTATGTCAGGATTAACTATATTTACATTCATCTTAGGGTTAAGTTAAAATTATTCATTGTCAATTGACACGTTCATTAATTACCATAATTACTTTCCTATTTAAAATAGGCATTTATAATATTTTACCAATTTACTAATATACAGTTTATTGCGTAGCTATTGAGAATATTAAACTTAATTATAAGTTAATATATTTAAGTTTAAGTTGCATAACTTAATAATAAGTTGTATGTTTGTTGTGCTGATCAATTAAACTCAATAGTTATGGTTACTTTAACAAAAGCAGAAGAGAAAATAATGCAGATATTATGGGATATTGAAAAGGGATTCATTAAAGATATACAGGATGAATTCCCCGATCCTAAACCACCATATAATACTGTTTCTACAATTGTTAGGGTATTAGTGAAAAAGAAAATTGTTTCGTTTAATAAATATGGAAACACTTACCAATACTATCCGCTAATTTCAAAAGAGGAATACAGTAAGTCTCAAATGAACAGATTGGTTGGTGACTATTTTAATAATTCTTTTAAAAAAGTGGTGAATTTTTTCTCTGAAAGCAAAAATTTAAATATTGATGAGGTAGATGAAGTTTTAAAAATGCTTGAAGAGATTAAAAAACAAAAAATTAGTAAAGGCTAACACAATTTAATATCATTATGATAAAGTTTCTATTATATCTGTTTGAAACGGGTTTGTGCCTATCATTATTATATTTAGTTTATTTTCTGTTTTTCAGAAAAGAAACTTACTTTAATTTTAATAGAATCTACTTAATAAGCATAATGGTTTTAGC
Organism: uncultured Bacteroidales bacterium; assembly: GCA_965370965.1. Taxonomy (GTDB): domain Bacteria; phylum Bacteroidota; class Bacteroidia; order Bacteroidales; family SZUA-534; genus GH45. The sequence continues at coordinate 10,812 of CBDUWQ010000022.1, read as the reverse complement.
TTTGCTAATACCTCTCGTGCATGTTACCTTAGTGGTATCGAATATTGATAATATTGAAGAACCTTTTCAAGATATAGGAAGAATTAGGGGTTACTACACAGAACTTATTTCCATGACCGATTCGGAATTTTCAGAATCGAAATACCGAAAGTACAAATCTGCTGTTTTTGAAGGCAATAATGATTTTTTATATTCAGATTTTAACAATAAAGTTGAGCAATTAAGTACAGGCACTTCTATAAAAAATGGAATTGATGCAGAAAATAGATTGAAGCATAAAAATTTTAATCCGGCAGTTTTAATATTGTTAATTTATTTTGCTGGAGTTTTAGTATTCTTTATTCGTTTAATGGTTTTATTAGGTTTTTTATTTAAAGCCATTAAAAATAATCCTAGGTCAAAGAATAAAGAGTATAATCTTGTGCATATGAATGAGGAAATTCCACCTTTTTCATTTTTCCGTTACATTTTTGTAACAAAGGAAGCTACTAAGTTCAAAGATTTTGAGCAGATTTTAACACATGAGAAAGTGCATGTTAAGCAAAAACATTCGCTCGATTTGCTAATGGCTCATGTGGTTACCGTTTTTCAGTGGTTTAATCCGTTGGCTTGGCAAATGCAAAAGGCAATTAAAACAACACATGAATATATTGCCGATAGCAAAGTGGTAAATCAGGGGTTTGAATTATTTGATTATCAATCATTACTATTGAGTCAGTTGATCAGCATCCGCTCAGTAGAGTTGGTAAACAATTTTAATTTAGTATCCATTAAAAAACGTATAGAAATGATGACAAAAAACAAATCGCGGTTTTCCGCAAAGTTAAAGGCACTTTTAGTAATACCTATGGCTTTATTGGTATTCTTCTTATTTGCCGACATGACTGTGAAAAGTCCAATCTTAAGCTTTACTAACTTTGGTTCGGTAAAGTTTTCTAATCTCGATGGAATATGGGAAAATAAAGATAATTCATTTGGAAAGCTGTTGCTCTTTAAAGGGGGTGAACTTTCGGTTTTAGAAAGTGCTAATGAGGTAAATGTTATTGATTTATCCATAAATATTAAAGATGATGTATTGCAGATAAATAATTTTGGTCAATTTAAAGAGTCATTAAAATATCAACTTATTGCAAATGAACTAAAAATTTGGTGGAGCGATAATGAGTTTGGCACCTATACAAAAACGAATTATAAAAATTCGTTTGAGGCATTTAAACCTAAAACCGTAGGTAATATTAACTTACCAGTAGCTGAATATGCTAAAATTCTTGACAAAACAAACATGTTGATTAATGTTTATGTGATGCCAGACAAATATATGGTTGATGATGTTGAGTGTAACATAAATGATTTAAAAACGGTACTAAGCAAAAGAGTATCAAAATTTAACAAACTTGATATACGGTTTGTAACCACACGATTGGTTGTTGATGTAAATACCCAAATGAATGTTGTGTATGATTTATACCAAATATTGAGGGAACTACGATTGTTAAAAATTGGATATGCTTCACTGCCAGTTGATAATGCTTCTATTCTGCAATATCATGCATCTGCATTGCCACAGCTGTTACCACCTACCGAAAAAGATGGGGCTGAGCTTTTAGAAAGGGATGATGTTAAAGAAAAGCTAATTGTAATTGAACCGGGTGGAAATTTGAATAAAAAAGGAATTGAATTTGAGGACTTTATTCTAAACCACCCTGATTATATAGCTGCATTTGATTGGAAAAATACCACAAAGTATGGCGATTTTGTGGCAATTATGGATATGACTTTTAAAGTGATTTATAAATTACGTAATGCTTTTACAATGGAAAAATATGGAATAAAATATTCTGATTTACCCAAAGCTTTACAAAAAGAAGCCCGAAAAAAATATCCTATGCGTATATCGCAATCTAATACTGATGAGGACTAAAAATAAAAAAACCGATCGTTTAGATCGGTTTTTTTTATGATGTTACTTAATCAACAGCAGCTTTTTTGTTTGGGTAAACTCACCAGCTCTTATCTGATAAAAGTAGGTGCCTGTTTTAAAGCTATTACTTTCCCACCTTGTTGTATATTCTCCGGCTACACGGTGTTTGTCAACTAATGTTTCAATTAGTCTGCCATTAATATCAAATATGCTTAACGTAACTAAACCATTATTTGGTAAGGTGTATGTAATATTGGTAAAAGAGCTAAACGGGTTAGGGTAGTTTTGCGCTAAATACAAATTTGTTTTTCCCAAATTCCTTTCAGCAATAGCTGTATTTTGTTTTTGTATTGCTAAGCTGTCAATTGCCCAGCCCCAAGCTGTTACACCACCATCTGATGATAAACGGAACCTTAATAAAATAGTATCGCCAGCATTAAAAAAGATATTATCCAAGTCAATGGTTCGTTTTCTGAATAACGATTCGTCAATACCTATATTGCCATTAAATGCATCAACCCACTCGTCATAATCTTGGGCATCATACCCATTTTCAATTTTAAACCATTGTTTGCCATTTTTTGAGCCTTCAACTATAACAAAATCATAAAAACTTGTTGATGGCCAGGTTGCGCCGAGCTCACCGGGTTCAACTATAACAATTTCGTTAAAACTCATTTCGGAGTTTTCTTCATCAATAATTATAGGTGCACGTAACATATACGTTATATCTATATTATCGGTGTAAGGATGAATAGAGTGCAGGGCTTTGTGTGTGAAACCATCATAATCAATTACCATAAAGTCATTACCCACAAAATCGGTAGTAGTCTCTTTAAAATTATTTACATACCCGGTAGTAATATTTAATAACGGATAAACAGTTTCGGTCAAAATACCCGATATATATTCTTTTGTATTTTTATACGATACAAGTTGAAAATCAACCGTTTCAAACTCAGTAACAGCAAAACTTATTATGGTGTCTTTTGGTGTACTGTTACTTGCTATTGTCAAATAATATTCATTGTTTACAAATAGCTTTGTTGAATCGTAAGCTGACCTAAGCTGGGCTTTAATTTCATATTTTTCATTAAAAATATCGAAACCGTTCGACAAAATTTTTGGAGCCAGAGTAACTACTGGAGGATCGGGAAGTTCAGGTATTGTAACAGTAATAATACCACGGCCATGTGTTGCCATTACAACTTGATCATCGGTAATATTCATTTGCCATATTGATACAGCAGGGAACTCCTCAATAGCATAATGCCATGACTCTCCGTTATCGGTTGATTCAAACAACCCTATTTCGGTGCCTGCCCAAATAATATCGGTATTGTGTGGCATTACCAATAAGCTATATGTTGCCACATCGGGAAAACCGTTGCTGCTTTTTGCTTCGGTTGCAAAACCCGAAATATCTTCCCATGTATTACCCAAATTAGTTGTGCGCAAAATTTTTGGTGCACCTGAGAATGAGAACATGGCATATGCCGTATTTTCATCTACAGGGTGGGTTGACAAGCCTGAAACTCTTCCCAATACCACATCGTCAAAACCATTTACAGGCTCAAAACTTACACCGCCATTTGTTGAAACATGCAACGATGCATCAGGTACTGCAGGGTCGCTCATACGTGCGCCTGCCCATACAACTTGCGGGTTGGCATACGATATTTCAGCCTGTGTAAGGCTGGTCATACCCCATTGCTCTTCAGGTATTGGAATAAGATTCCAATTCTCTCCAAAATTATCAGAGCGCCAAACACCCGATGCCCCTACTGCAAATATTAAGTCGGGGTCGCTGTTTGATTTTGCAACCTTGGTAACAAATGGTGCATTGCCACTACCATTTTCAATTTGACTTGCCATACTTGTCCAACTGTTGCCACCGTTGGTTGAGCGCATTAACCCGTTAAACTGGTATCCTCCAATAATTAAGTTAGGATTAGTATAGTGCCATGATGTTTCATAACCATCACCTCCAATGCGAAAATTCCAATTTGATGATGCTGATGCACTTGTACCTGCAGGAGATTGCCATGTGCCATTATCTTGCATGCCGCCAATATACTCATCGGCACCGTGCTTTTTGTCAACACCATAAAATTGCGATGTATTGTAACCGTGCAAAGTATGTATCCACGATTCTCCTTTGTCATCAGAATAGAATACGCCGCCATCGTTACCATTTATTATCCTAATGGTACTATCGGTATCATCCATTTTAATAATTGTTAAATTATGATGGTCAACATGAGTACCTGTTTGCGAGCCCGGGTTATAACCGTCTGATAATTGAACCAAACCGGGAATAGAATTTCCTGAATTATCGTAAACAATTTCAATATTGGATTCAGGAATATTTTCGGGCTCCCAAGTACCACCTTCAATAAGCATTGACGCAATTACGTATGTGTTTTTATACATAAAGCCAACATTGTTGTAACCCATAATATTTGAGTTGGGCGATGTATTATATGCTACGGCATTAACAAATACAAACTCACACATTTGATCATTATACTCAACCAAATCAAATTCGCCGTTGTTGTTTATGTCAAGAAATGATACCATTAATTGTATGTCATTGTCAGTATCCCAAATTTCAAATGGTACGTCAATATAATCTTCATAAGCAGTTTGTTGTCCATCATATGAAAAGCGATGAGCCTTTTGTGACATGTCCGAACCTAACCGCATTTCAACAGTAACATAATCATTGTCTTGAATGGCAAAAGGACTTGGTAAACCAGTAAGTTCACTAAACTGTTGCCCTGTTCCAATACCCGTGTTATTATATCCGCCCCAAGGCAGTATAGCCATATAACTATCTGTATTATTTAAATTAACATCCGATATTCCACCATATTTTTCAAAAAGTTTCCAAAGTCTGACACCTCCCAAATAAACATCGTTTGCATCATAAGGATTTATACCAATGGCATTATCGTACCAACCTTGTGCGCCAAGCCAGTTTGTAAAGCCACTACCTTCCGACACATCGCTCCAGTTTTGTCCGGAATCGATTGATTTATAAAGCATTGACGTGCCGTTGCCTTCAATAGCTGCATAAATTACACTTGTATCGCTTGGTGCTATGGCCAATTCGTAGCGTTTTCCATTGTCAATATTAAATACCTGAGTCCAAGTTTGTCCGGCATCAGTTGTTTTTAATACGCCAACTGAATTTACCGATGCATACTGTACATTAAAATTGTATGGGTTACTTATAATATGCTGAATACGATTTTTATTTTCATCTTCATAAACCATATCCCATGTATTACCACCATTTGTAGTTTTGTATATTCGACCGTACCTATCGTCACCTTGACCATATGTTTCGTTTAAATTTGTTGATACTGCTGCCAATACTGTATTTTCATCATTAGGGTCAACAATTAAACGGTTTACACAGCCAAAATTTGTTGTGCCGGTTACCTGTTTCCATGTATCACCATGGTCTATTGAAACCAATAAACCATCGCCCCTTATGCCGTCAACATTATAGAAGCCTTCGCCCGTGCCTGCCCAAATTACATTGGGGTTTGATAGTGACATTTCCATGGTGCTAATAGCAAGGTTAGGTATATTAGTGGTTTTATTTTCCCAGCTTTGTCCTGCATCGGTGGTTTTCCATATTCCACCGCCAACGGCACCTGCAAACCATGTGTTTTTTGTGGTATCGTTGGGGTCAACTACTATTGCACGAGTTCTGCCTCCAACATTTGCAGGACCACGTTCATTAATTTCCATCGCTTTTAAAATTTGGCTCTTTTTAATACCTTTTTGAGAAAGCATTTGCTTTGCCTTATTAATTTCGATGTTTTTGTAGTTAAGCGGGTAAGATGGCCAATTTTCGTTGCCTCGAGTTCTTATCTCTCGCTGCATCTGTGCAAACAGGTCGGCATGACCCATCATTACATTTTTTTTATTTTTCAGTACTTTTTTATGATTCTTTTTAAAATCATTGTTAATGGTTGTTTTATTAACCTTAGTGTTATGCGATAACGCATTTGGGTCAATATTATTTTTGTTTCCTATTTGAAATAACAATAGAAAACACAGCAAAAACACTAAACCTACTGATAAGTGAAGTAGTAATTTTTTTTTCATTTTAATTGTTTTTAGTAGTTAGTTGTTAATTTTTTGTATAGATACAACATATTGACGTAAGGTTGCTTTAATAGTTACAAAAATTACTTACTTTTGCCCAAATTTTAAATAATGTAAAATATGGCATTACAGTGTGGAATAGTAGGGTTGCCAAATGTAGGAAAATCAACTTTGTTTAATTGCTTGTCGAACGCAAAGGCACAGTCAGCAAATTTTCCGTTTTGTACAATTGAGCCCAATGTGGGTGTAATTACAGTACCCGATAACAGGTTGAACAAACTGGCTAAAATTGATAATCCCGAAAAGGTAATTCCAACTACAATTGAGATTGTTGATATTGCAGGCTTGGTAAAAGGTGCCAGCAAAGGCGAGGGGCTGGGTAATAAATTTCTTGGTAATATTCGCGAAACCGATGCTGTTATTCATGTACTACGCTGCTTTGACGATGAAAATGTTACTCATGTTGATGGCACAATTGACCCCATTCGCGATAAGGAGATTATTGATATTGAGTTACAACTGAAGGATTTGGAAACCGTTGAGGGGCGTATTGTCAAAATAGAGAAAGTAGCTCGTACCGGTGGCGACAAAAAAGCTTTAAAAACCCTCGAATTATTACTAAAATATAAAGATGCCCTTTTAAAAGGAGAATCGGCACGTAGTGTTAATATTGACCCATTGGCAAAAAAGGATAACCTTTTTGATTTGCATCTGCTTACCGATAAGCCTGTATTATATGTGTGTAATGTTGATGAGGCATCGGTAAAAACCGGAAACAGTTACACCAAAGCAGTAATTGAAGCGGTAAAAAATGAAAATGCTGAGGTAATAATAATTGGCGCAGCAATTGAGGCCGATATTACCGAGCTTGAGACTTACGAGGAGCGACAGATGTTTTTAGAAGATTTAGGTTTAGAAGAGGCAGGAGTAGCTAAATTGATAAATTCGGCTTATAAGTTATTGAACTTGAATACTTATTTTACCACAGGACCAAAAGAAACCCGTGCATGGACATTTAATACAGGGATGAAAGCCCCTCAATGCGCCGGAATTATACATACCGATTTTGAAAAAGGATTTATACGTGCTGAGGTAATAAAATTTGATGATTACATTAGCTTAGGCTCCGAATCGGCTTGTCGCGATGCAGGCAAAATTGCTGTTGAAGGAAAAGAATATGTGGTAAAAGATGGTGATTTAATGCATTTTAGATTTAATGTTTAACAGATTATAGTATAAATACTATCGTTTATCAAAATAATGAATACACTCAATGCTTGAAAAATTTGAAATATCTAACTTTAAAGCCTTATAAAATTACTACTATGCGAAATATACTGTTTTTATCAATTCTGCTTGCTATTAGCGTAGCAACTTTTGGGCAACAGCCCTTACAATTACAATTAAAGCAAAGGGGCGAAGTTGTTGTTACGTTTGATGCCAAATACTTAAAGCAAATACCCAATGTACACAGTTGGTCGGTTGATAAGGTTATGAATGGTAAAGCTTATGTTTATTTAAACACAAAGCATTACAATAAAATAATAGAATTAAATATACCTTTTGTGCCCGAGCCAATACCATCATTAATAACTAAGGTTAAAATGGCACATTTGCCTACCGAAATAGTTGAATGGGACTCTTACCCCGATTATGAAACCTATTTGACAATGATGCAACAATTTGCCATTGATTATCCCAATATTTGCAAGCTTGACACTATAGGTTTTTCAACCGAAAACAGACTTTTATTGGCTTTAAAAATATCAGACAATGTTACTGAAGATGAAACAGAGCCAGAGTTTTTTTATACGGCAACAATGCATGGAGATGAACTAACAGGGTATGTTTTAATGTTGCGCCTTGCCGATTATTTGTTGAGCAATTATGAAACCGTTGAGGTAAAAAACCTTGTTGATAATATGGAGATTTATATTAATCCGCTGGCTAACCCCGATGGCACATTTGCAGCAGGAAACACCACTGTTAACGATGCAACACGCGAAAATGCAAATTATGTTGATTTAAACCGCAATTTTCCCGACCCTATTTATGGCAACCATCCCGATAATGAGGATTGGCAGCCAGAAACAATTGCCATGATGGATTTTATGAAAAAGCATAACTTTAGCCTTTCAATGAATTTTCATGGTGGAGCCGAGGTTTTGAATTACCCGTGGGATGGCACTTATACAAATCACACAGATGATGACTGGTTTCAGCTTGTTTGCCGCAGCTATGCCGATACAGTGCATACTATTGACGATACCTATATGACTGACCTAAATAATGGTATTACAAATGGGGCAGATTGGTATTTAATTGCAGGCGGACGACAAGACTATGTTACCCATTTTTTACATGGACGCGAAATTACTGCCGAGTTAAGTACCGTTAAATTGGTTGAGGCTGATGAACTGCCCGGTTTTTGGGATAAAAATTACCGCTCGTTATTGCAATTTATCAATCAGGCGCTTTATGGCGTGAATGGTTTTGTTACCGATGCAGATGATAACCCGATAAATGCTAAAATTACAGTTGTAGGGCACGATGTTGACAGCTCCTTTGTGCGAACCCAACCGAGTGGCGTTTTTTATCGTTACCTAAAAGCAGGTACTTATAATTTTAAAGTTCAGGCCAACGGGTATATAACAAAAACCATAACCAATATTGTGGTAAACGATTTCGAAACTACTCAGTTAAACGTGGTTCTTGACGAGGGCACTTCCATAATAAACACGCTTACTGCAAATTTTAAAATTTTCCCTAATCCAACAAATGGATATATAACTATAATTGGCAATGCATTTAATAAAAATGCTATAGTAAATATTTATAGTCTCGATGGTAAAAATGTATGGGAGCAACACGGCATAAAATCAGATAACTCGAATAAAATTGATTTGTCATTTTTACCAAAAGGGGTGTATATTTTTTCAATTCAAACTAATAGTGGTATTGGTACACAAAAACTGATAGTTAAATAATTATCTAAAATGATAAGAATCGGCCTTTTATTCACAATAAGTTGTTTTTTACTAATAAACTCATTATCGGCCCAAAAGCGTAAAGCAATACCGCCCCATAAACCTACCCTAATTATAGGTTTGGTTATTGAAGATATGCGATATGACTATTTATACCGTTTTTGGGACAATTTTGGCGATGGAGGTTTTAAAAAACTGATTGAAGAGGGCACATTGTGCAAAAATGCCAATTACAACTATATGCTTACACAAACAGCACCGGGGTTTGCAACCATAGCAACAGGGTGCGAGCCAACAGTACATGGCATAGTATCTGACTATTGGTATCAAAGGATAAAAAAACTAAACACATATTCTGTTTTTAACGAAAAAATGAAAACAGTTGGGGTCAATAATGATATTTTTCCTTATGCGCCAACTAACATTTTAACCACCACTTTTACCGATGAATTAAAGCTTTTTAATAACGGAAAGTCTAAGATAATGGGAGTTTCGTTTAAGCCCGAAAGTTCTGTTTTGGCAGCAGGTCATTTGGGCAATTCTGCCTATTGGTTTGATGACGAATCGGGTAATTGGATTACAAGTACATATTACTGCGATTCGTTACCTGAGTGGGTAAATGCTTTTAACAACAAAAAATTTCCCGACATATATATTGAACGCGACTGGGCACCTATGTTATCAGAGGAGAGCTATCGTAAAGGTTCGCATCAGGGCAACTCAAATACCATAGGCTTTTCAACCGAAAAAAAGTTTGCAAAACGCATTTCAAAATTCATAAAAAAAGACAATGCTTATGCCTTGTTAAAAGCTACGCCATTTGGCTTAACTCTGACAAAAGATTTTGCTATTTCAGCTATTTTAAACGAAGGTTTGGGCAAGGATGAAATTACCGATTATATAAGCATAGGGTTTTCTGCCACATCAAGGGTAAGCCAATCGTGCGGACCAAATTCAGTTGAGCTTGAAGACCTGTATATCAGGCTTGACCGTGAACTTGAACATTTTTTAAAATTTATTGATGGCGAGTTTGGCAAGCATAATATTTTGCTTTACCTAACTGCTGACCACGGAACAGCATATAATCCGGCAGAGTTGAAAATGCAAAATATTCCGGCAGGAGTATTTAATGGAGAACGGGCTGTAATGCTGTTGGGCACTTATTTAAATGCAGTTTATGATAAAGGCAAATGGATAACCGCATATAATAACAAGCAAATTTATTTAAACAGAAGACTTATTGAGGATTCAGGCTTAAAACTGAACGAAGTACAAGATGTTGTGGCTCAGTTTATGATTCAGTTTACAGGTGTTGCAAATGTAATAACAGCAACAACTTTAGAGCAATCGTATTTTAGCGAGGGTGTGTTTTCATATATGCAAAACTCATATAACCAAAAACGATCGGGCGATATAATCATAAACCTTGAACCCGCATGGATTGAAAAAAGTGATTATGTAACAGCAGCCAATTCGGCAAACCGGTACGACACTCATGTTCCGCTTATTTGGTACGGCTGGAAAATAAAACGGTCAAAAATTTCGCGTACTATCTATATTAAAGATATTGCACCTACAATTGCAAATTTTCTTGATATACCATTCCCAAATGGCTGTACAGGTAGTGTTATTAGTGAGTTGGATTGAAATTTATTCTATTTACAATTACATTTGAAGCACCTTGATTTTAACCCCTATTATTCTTATAAATAATTGGAATTAACCGCATCTACCCTGAATAATTCATAAACCATCAAAAAACACTTTTTTTAGTTTTTTTGA
>CBDUWQ010000021.1:0-33496 GCA_965370965.1 uncultured Bacteroidales bacterium | reverse complement strand
TTCCGATGCCTTACAGCTACATCAAACTAAACGCATGAATTATTCAGGTTAGAAATTTAGGTAATAAATTAAACCAACCGCTCTACCTGCGATTTTTGTGTTAACTGCATCTTTTTAAAATCAAAATCTGAAATTAGCAAAACGCCCGGCTGTTTGCCCACTTCAAAGCTCCCTAATTTGCTTTCAAAACCTAAGGCTTTAGCTCCATTTATAGTTGCCCATTTTAATAGTTGCTCAAACGGTATTTCACAAAAGTGGTTTATAATGGTTTTTATCTCCTCTAATATTGATAGTTGTTTATTTGATGCCAGGCTGTCTGTTCCTAAGCAAATTTGCATATTCCATTTATAAAAATCATAAACAGGAGGCAACTGCCCGCCAATAAATAAATTTGAGTTGGGATTAAGCACCCAAAACAATTTTTTATATAATTCATTTTCAAGCTTTATTATTTCAAAAAGCTCCTTTATTAAGTGTAGGTTATGAACCAAAAGAACTCTTTTATACTTGCTTAAAACAAGCAGGTAATTCATTATTTTATTAGTGTCAAGATTTGACTCCCAATTACTCTCCAAAAAATGCAGCGTTATAATATGTTCGTTTAACCTGCTTTTTACCAACTCATTTAACAACATGCTATTTGTGCCGTAAATAGAATGTGGAGCAAGCGAAACCGGCATATGCTTTTCGCTAAAAAGCTTTGTATGCTGTTTTACCTGTTTTATTATTTCTGAAACAGACTTGTTGCCCTCATTAAAAACCTCAACAAAATTATGTATTAATATTGGTGATTTTTGTTTTTCGCAAACTGCAATTGGGCTGTTTACAATATCGGCCAAACCGTTTATCCCTCTTGACCACATTAGGCGCAATTCATGTTGCATACGCTTTTCAATAGTTTGATACGATGCATTACGAATATTTTGAACCTTTTTAATAAATTGGCTTAACCCTTGCCCCTGCTCAATTTTACCTTTTAAATGCGACAATTCAAGGTGGCAATGAGCATTTACGAACCCCGGAATAATTATTCCGCTATAATATTCAAGCCCTGCAACCTCAGTACTTTTACGGCTATACTGTACCAAATCAACAATTTTGTTTGAATTATCAATAACCAAATAGGCATTTTTTAAAGGTGCCGATGTTACAGGGAATATAATATTTGCCGCAATTTTTCTCACTTTTTGTTTTTGTTTACTTCGTAAGATATACTATTGTTGCCTAAGCCGCTTGTGTTTATATTGCTAAACTTCTCCTTTTTTTTACTAAAATGTAAGCCGCAATTAATACATTTATTTGAGTAAGCGTTTTTTTGTTCGCCACATGCGGGACAAAGTTTTTTATTTTTCATCCATTGCTGTTGCTGTTGCCACAATGCAGGCTCGCCAACCTCATCAATTTTGCCAACACTACTATAAATTAAAGCTTTAACCCCGTTTGATATTTTTAATAAGTTAAAAAAGTAGAATAATAATCCGCCAACTATCGAAATAACAGCAAACAGTATAGAATTAAAATGGTAGAAAAAAATAGTGAAAACCAACGACAATAATAGGGCAACATTATTTTCGAATAGTGATATTTTATATGAACAATAAATTGAAGTGTTATAATCGCGGATAGTAAGAACTATTTTTACAGGTAGTTTTGAATATGAAAAATTTGATATAAAAGTAAGTTGCCCCTCGCTAAAATCAACATGAGATACTTTAAGCTGAATCTGCTTAATAAACAAATCCATCTTAAAACCTTCGGGTTTATAAAAAACCAGCTCGCCCGTATATGTAAACGGGAAACGCATACTATTTATTTATAAAATAATTAATAAGCTGCTTTTCAACTATAGCTGCCACAGTATCATAAGGGTTGTTTATTTCCCTTCTTATTAAGCCTGTATTTTTTGAATAGTACTCTTTTATATTCCATTTGTCGGCATCAAAGCTTTCTAAATATTCAACCACAACAAGTATATCATAATACAATACAGAATCTGAGGCATTATAATCTGATGGAAATTTTAAAAAAATTGAATCCTTTGATTGTGTTGTTTTTCTAAAAACTTTTTGGTTGCTAGTTTCATTAACTTCCCATGGTTTGCCAACCTCAACTGATAATAACTGCTTTAACGGATACTTTGTTGAGTTCTGTGTAATTTCATATCCATATAAATATTTTCCGTCAATATACGGAACCAGCTTTTTACCTGAATTTTCCGGCGAATTTATACTTGGTTGATAGCTATGTGCAACATATTCAGGATGCACTTTTGATACCTCACCATTTGAATACTCCCACCACGAGCCAGGGTATGCGGGAAAATACTCTTTTGGAGAAACTACTGTCAAAACATCATCTTTACTACACGATGCTATTAAAATAACTGCTAAAAACAATATTACATTTTTCATCTGTTTAAGTTTTTAACCCCGAGGCATATAATCTTTATCATCCTATTGTGTTTTAAATTGCTTATTTGGTTTTTTTAATGAAAAATATACTAATCCCATCCCTATTATAATAAATGGAATACTAAGCAATTGCCCCATGTTTAAAGCCATACCCTTTTCAAAACCAACTTGGTTTTCTTTAACAAATTCAATAAAAAAACGGGCTGTAAACAAAAAGATAATAGATAAGCCAAAAATAAACCCTTTATGCTCTTTTATATTTGTTTTTATAAAAAGAATATATAACAGTACAGTTGTAAACAAGTAGCTTAACCCTTCATAAATTTGCGTTGGATGCTTAGGTTCTGTTTGCCCATCTGCTTCAAAAACAAACCCCCATGGAAGTGAAGTTACATGCCCGTAAATTTCTGAATTCATAAGGTTACCCATCCTTATGCAAAAAAGAGCCACCGGTATTGCAATCATAACCCTGTCTAACAGCCATAAAAAAGAAAATTTAAACTTACGGATAAACAAATATAAAGCAAATAAAATACCTACAGCAGCACCGTGGCTGGCTAAACCACCTTTCCACACCATCAAAATTTTTATGGGGCTTGACAGATAATATGACGGTTCATAAAATAAACAGTGTCCTAACCTTGCGCCAACCAAGGTGCCAACAAAAATATACATTGTAAGGCTATCAAGCACATCTTGTTTTATTCCCTCTTTTTTAAAGAAATTTAACATTATGTAGTAGCCAAAAATAAATCCCAATGCAAATAACATTCCGTACCACCGCGGTCCCCAATCGCCAATTGTAAAAATTTCTGGGTTAACATTCCAATGTATGTAATTAAGCAGCATAATTATATATTTTTTACGCAAAGTAACAAAATCTATTGTTGATTTATTAAAAATATGTAAGTTTAATGATTGATATTTTTATTAAATAAATATTTATATTAGTTTTGGTTGTTCAACAATTTCAGCAGTTTAAGTAAATGTCAATATTATCAGCAGAAAAAAGAATGGTACAAAAACCGATTTTTAATACAAATAAGCTAAGTGTTTTTAATAGTTTAATAATAAAAAAATTATTTATTATTATCCTTTTTTTGGTTACAGGATTTTCTGTTTTTGCATCAGACGAAATTGTGCTAAAAGGTGTATATCAAGGGAAAAACATTTATATTATGAACCCTTTTTCTTCATCGGGTGTAGGCTTTTGCGTATTTGAAGTAACCGTAAATGGACAGCTTACAACAGACGAAATTAACTCAAGTGCCTTTGAAATAGATCTTACCATATTTCAATTTTCAAAAGGCGACAAGCTAATAATTATTATAAAACATAAAGATGGTTGCTTGCCAAAAGTAATAAACCCAGAAGTTTTAAAACCCCAAAGTACTTATAATGCCTCATTGATGAAGATAAGCAGAGATGGGTTATTTACTTGGACTACCACAGGTGAAAGTGGTTCATTGTATTTTTACATTGAACAATTCCGTTGGAATAAATGGGTAAGGGTAGGTAAAATTAAAGGAAAAGGGACAACAGGAACTAATAAATACAGCTTTAAAGTACACCCACATTCGGGTAATAACCGTTTTAGGATTAAGCAGATTGATTATACCCGTAAACCTAGATATAGTAAAGAAGTCAGACACCGATCGATGCTGCCCCCTGTAACTTTTGAGCCTAAAAAGCCAAGTACCGAAATTGTTTTTTCGCGAGAAACTACTTATGAAATTTACGACTATTATGGTAATTTAGTTGATAAAGGCTTTACTGCTCGTGTTAATATTAGCAAACTGAAAAAAGGAGATTACTTTTTGAATTACGGAACCAAAACCGAAACATTTAAAAAGAAATAATACATAAATATCTAAAATAAAATCGTTATGAAATTTCGTAGTGTGCATTAATGCTGCAAAGCGCATCAAAAAGTTTTGCTATAGTAGCCATTGTTACAATGAAAAACTTTGAAGTGAGCATTTGTAGTAGTATTGTGCAATACGGCACTGTAATATATTTTCATTTTATATTTTTACGTAATAACCAAACCAAAATTGCTATCTTTATTAATTCATAACTAGTTACCTAACAGTTATTTGTTTCTTTTCAATATAATGGGCTAATTTCCAATAATATCAGCATCCTAAATTATTAAATACTATTGCCAACGTATTGCAAGTATATAATGGCAAGCAATAAAACAATTTTAATAAATCATAACATTAATAAACTAATTAACGTATTATCACAATATAATTTTCAACAAATAAACAGTATGCAGTTTATAAACATCGAATATTTGATTGAATACTCTTTTGATAAAAATAAAACTGTTTTGCTAATAAACAAGCAACAATATAAGGTTGCCGATGAATACGCCAAACAATTAATTTTAAACATTGAACAATATCAACAAAAAACTACTAATAACTGTTAATATATAAATAGAACTTGATTAATAACCATTTAAAATTAAACAATATGAAGCAATTAGCGTTAATTAGCCTGTTTTTAATACTTGTAATAAGTATGAACGGGCAAGTATCAGATTATCCGCCAAAGGTAATAGCAATAACTATTGGCGAAAAACACCCAAGTTTTGATGATAGTAAATTTGCAAATATAGATTTTTACTATATAATAAAAGAAAAGTATAAAAACCCTGAAGGTATGCTTGAAAATATTGACGAGGGAGATAACTTGTTATTTGATAAAAATGGTGTTTTCATAATAGCTTTAGGTTATTATCCAACCAAAAGCACTATTGGAGAAGCTTATCATATTGCTGTTAGAAAAAAAGTTGTTACAGATGATGAATTATTCGATTACACATATCTTGACGATTTAACAAAAAAGTACATTAAAAAAGATAAAACGGAGAAAGAAAATAAAAAAGTTAAAAGTAAACACCCCGAAGAGTTATCAAAAGACTATAATTCAGCAAAATTACCTGATTTTAAAGTAACTGATGCTAATGGTAAAGAGTATTCATTTAATAGCGTAGTTACAGGAGAGCCTTTAACACTTGTAGTGTTTATGTATTTTGATTTATGGAATACATCATTTAATGAAACAGAAAGAGGATATATTGAAAAGTTGAAAAAACTTAATAGTGGAATTTAGAGTAAGTAAATTAGAAAATATATTAATAAAAAAACAATAATTATGAAACGTATATATAGTATAATATTAGTATTGATGATGGCAGGGGTTAACCTTACCTATGCGGGTTTATGGCCATCGGTTAAAAAGCCAAACTCGCCCGATGCAAGTTTAATAGCAGTAGAATTGTGTATTGATGTAAGAGGCAACCTTGATGCATTTGCAAATGCTAATGTATCAACTATTGTACCTGTATTAAAAATGGAAGATGGGTCGTTTGTTGAATTTAGAATGTTTGCTATGGGTGCCAATGTTGGCACAATTTACTACAAAGAAAACCTGAAACCCGGTAAATATACATTAATTGGGTTTGAACATGTTTACGTTGATTGGGGCAAACTTCATGAATATAGAATAGCTAATGGCTATGATGATGATGATATTCATATAATACCAAAAAAACCTTATGATGACAAACCTTACAGGGTTAGACAATCATTTGACCTTGACGAACCTATTGAATTTACTTTAGAGCCCAATAAAATGATGACTCTTGGAAAATACGTATTAAAATATAGAAAAGCTAATGGAGGACTAAAAGGTTCAACCGCCGACCGATATAAAATTACAAGACATGAAATTATGATGGTTGACTCTAAAGATCAGTCATTACTTGGTTATATGAAACCTTGGAGATCAAAAGATTGGAAACTGTGGAATGCAAAAAACCCTGCCAAACTTGAGAAATAACTGGTTAATTAACCCTTAAGGATACCTCTAATTATATAAGAATAGTAAAATAAATTAATAATCAGCTTTTGGAAAAAACCAAAGCATAAAATTTTAAAAAATGAAAAAAAGTTTAATTAGTATTTTAGGTGTTTTAGCAGTAATGCTATTTATGAATTCGTGTGAAGAAGTTGACCCAACAGGTACAATAGTTTTTGATAACAAAGACGATTGTACTTATGAGTGTTTTTTTGATGGTAAATCATTAGGAACAGTATCAAACTTAACAACAGCCTCGTTTGAAGTTGATGCAATATGTGCCAAAGTAAAGGCTGAAAATGATGACTATGGTGTAGGCGAAATTGATGAGGCTTGTGTACCCGATGGAGGTACTTATACTGCCACAATAGATTTAGCAGAACCAACTGGCACATTATATATTGACAATTGGGAAAGCTGTGGATACTATTGTTACTTTGATGAGGAGCTTTTGGGTTATGTTACAGGTTTTGGAACAAAATCATTTACAGTTGAGGTAGGGTGTGGAACTGTTAGAGTTGAAGCTAGTAGTGGCTCTTGTAGCAGTGGTTATAAAGATGATGTTTGCATTGAAAAAGGCGAAACCTATACATTAAAAATTGATTTTAAAAAGAAAAATGCAGGTAGCGACTTTTTCGTTAAACTATAACATAAATTGTTAATCCTTAAAAAATTATTATATGCGTAAGCTAAAATAATAATATTTTTTTTGGTTATAGAGCACATACAAAAAGCCACTAAATTTGATAAAAATTTAGTGGCTTTTTTAATATCTATTTAGCTTCTATATTTTGCAGGTTAAAAATTCAACACCTCTTTTAGCTTTTTATACCCCGACATGCTCACATTAGCTTTTTGTCCTCCCTTTAACACAGCTATATATGACGATTTTCCGTAAGGCTCTAACCGTTTTACCTCATCAATTCGCACAATAAATGATCGGTGCACGCGTACAAACTGCTGCGGGTCTAAATGATTTTCGTAATACTTCATGGTTTTCTCTTTTAAAAACCTGCTTTCATTGGTATATAGCATTACATAATCATCCCTTGCCTCAATATAGGTAATATCCTCAACCGGTATAACATAAATATCACCCCTCTTTTTTACAACAATCCTAAATATGTTGTCAGGCTTTTCATTTATGGTGTTTATCACTTTTTTTACCGATGCATTAGTTGAACTGCCGATATTATCAGTAAGCTTTGTCCGGGCTTTTTCAAGTGCTTGATCAAACCTGTTTTTGGCAAAAGGTTTTAAAAGATAGTCAATCGCATTTGCCTCAAAAGCTTTAATTGCGTATTGGTCATAAGCCGTAGTAAATATTATTTCGGGGTGTCTGTCCATAAGCTCAAGCATTTCAAAGCCTGTAATTTTAGGCATCTGTACATCTAAAAAAATTAAATCGGGGTTATGCTCCTTAATGCCTTTTATTGCTGAAAAACCATCGGCATATTCAGCACAAACCTCAACATCGGCATGCAATTTCAGATAGCTTTTTACAATTTCCCTTGCAGGAGCCTCATCTTCAATAATAATTACTCTCATTATCAAATAGTTTTAATAACAGGTTTATTTGGTATAACCAATACTACCTTAAAATAGTTTTCGCTTTTTTCAATTTCAAACAAATCATTTAATTGGTAAATTATCTTTAACCTCTCCTTTATATTTTTTATTCCGGTACCTGTACCAGTTTGTAAAACAGACTTTGGGTCAAAATCATTCCCAATAGTTACTTTTATCCTTTTACTTTCCATCTCCTCGCATGAAACCTTTACCGTTACGGGCTCTGTACTTTCATAAACACCATGCTTTATTGCATTTTCAATTATAGGTTGAAGAATTAAAAAAGGTACTTTATGTTCATTGCAATTGTTGCCAATGCTTTTCTCAAAAATCAGTTTATCGCCAAACCTAATCTTCTCTACTGCAATATATGATTCAATATTTTCAAGTTCAAGTTTTAACGGAATAAGTTGATTGGGATCGTGTGCCAGCGAATAACGCAAAAAACCCGACAACTTAATAATCATTTCGTGGGCTTTTTCAGGATTTGTAATTGTTAATGAGCTAATGGAGTTTAAACTATTAAAAAGAAAATGTGGATTTATTTGTGATTTTAGGGTTTGCAATTTGGCCTCATTTATTTTTTCGCGAAGACGAGATTCCTGAGTTATATGCTCACGCAAATTATATCCGTAAATTATTAAATAGTAAATCATTATGGTAGCAAAATATAGAAATGTACCCGTAAATATGCGCCAATGAAAACCATGGTCAACTGATAAAATATAAGTAGCAGAGTCGTCAAAAATAAATTTTAGAATAAAAATAGAACTGCTAATCCAAAAAACCATTACAAGCGACATTATGCTTAAATGGTAAATTATTAAATTTGTAAAAGTGGTTTTTTCTAAATTGTTATAAAATACCGGAAACCAAAGCGTTATTCCAAGCAGTGCAAAAACAGTATCAAAAACCAATCCGTCAATAAATGATTTTAGCAAGGGCAACTCATATAATAAATGGAGTGTTGAGGTATGGATACCCAAAATAAATATCCAGATAGCTATATAAATTAAGATATTTCGGGTATTTTCAGTAATCGGGTTTTTCATCTGTTTATATTTTTTAACCGCAGGGAGCGCAGAGTACACAAACCAGCCTACCGTCATGCAGGGAAAATATTTTAACCATTTTTCTCAAAATAAATTTGGAGTAAGCAATACATGCTAAATTTTCCTATCCCCTAAATAATTGAGACAAGCTATGGTATTTCATCTGTTTATAATTTTATTGCACCTATTTGTCGGCAGATATGCTTAATATGCTTTTACCTCGCCACCTCCAAAAATAGCAGTCCCTTTTATTATTAACCTTTTTGCGGCAGTAGTGTTTTCATCTTTTTTATAAATATTTCGTTTGTCGCTAAAACCTCCCATAATTGAGGCAACCTGAACCTGTACATCCCACTCAGGGTTAACTATAATAGTAGTTCCCCCAAAAATACATGTAACCTCTAAAACAGCAATATCATCCTCAAAATCTGCATTTGTAAGGTCAAGTTCTAACCCCCCAAAAATAGCAGTAATATTTCCTCCCTTAAGATTATTGCTTGTAATAATTCTTTTACCACCTCCAAAAATTGCTATCTCTTCAATTTTTTCTTGGTCATTGTTAACTGTTTTGGCATCTGAATTAAAAATATGAGGAGTTCTAATATTTCGTGCTTTAAATACTATTGTTAAACCAACGACTATAAGTACAACAGGCCAAATTAATTGTCGCGTTTCAAAGGGTATATCAATAATTTCGGGAATTAAAAATGCCGACCCTATCAATATTAAAATAATTCCGGGAAACCGTGCATGGCTTTTAAAAATATTTATTACCCCAATAAATATAAGCAACGACTGCCAGCTTAAAATAATTTGCCTCCAGTAATTTGGGATAATATCCATTCTGTCAAGCAAAAATACGATGCCTAACCCAATAAGAAAAATACCCATAATAGGCAAACCATCATGTTTTGAGCAATGTGCCCTTTTTGAATTATCGCCATTTTTTATATTGTCCATAATGCTTTTTTTTTAATCAAAATATTTCTTTTATCAGTTTTACACATCAAAAATAGATGTTCAATTACATATCAGCAAAACGGAATCGGTAAAAACACTTAATAATTCGGTGAATGGTATTATATCATATTCAAAAAATATTTAATCACATTACTTACAATCTAAATTTTATTAATACATTTGCAGCCTCAAAGTGGAAAGATTTGTTCTGATTGCAACCACGGAAAAAAATGCTAAAATGTTTTACTCCAGCTTAACAATCAGCCACTTTCCTTGTTATTAATTATAATAAATTTTATTATTATGGGATATTTATTTACTTCAGAATCTGTATCAGAGGGGCATCCTGATAAAGTAGCTGACCAAATTTCAGATGCCTTGTTAGATAATTTTTTAGCTTTTGACCCAAATTCAAAAGTAGCTTGCGAAACACTGGTAACAACGGGGCAGGTAGTTTTGGCCGGCGAGGTCCGTTCAAAACATTATGTTGATGTACAGGAAGTTGCCCGCAGAGTAATCAATAGAATAGGTTACACCAAAAGCGAATACCGATTTGATGGCGAATCATGCGGTGTATTTTCTTCAATACATGAGCAATCGGCCGATATTAACCAAGGTGTTGCCCGTGCCGAAAAAATGGAGCAGGGAGCAGGCGACCAAGGAATGATGTTTGGCTATGCAAGCAGGGAAACCGATGATTATATGCCTATCTCGTTAGAATTATCGCACCGTTTGCTTATTGATTTGGCAGCAATTCGCCGCGAAGACAAAGAAATGACCTATTTGCGCCCTGACTCAAAAAGCCAGGTAACAATTGAATATGACGAAAACAACCAGCCCAAAAGGGTGCACACCATAGTTGTTTCGACACAGCACGATGAGTTTGATGCCGATGAGCCTATGTTGGCAAAAATAAAAAACGATGTGCGCAATATTTTAATACCGCGCACTATTGCATCATTGCCAAAACGTGTGCAAAAACTGTTTGACAATAATTTTATTTTGCACGTAAACCCAACAGGCAAGTTTGTTATAGGCGGCCCTCATGGCGATACAGGATTAACAGGCCGCAAAATAATTGTTGATACATATGGAGGCAAAGGCGCTCACGGTGGTGGCGCTTTTTCGGGCAAAGACCCTTCAAAAGTTGATCGCTCGGCAGCTTATGCTTCGCGCCATATTGCCAAAAATATGGTAGCTTCAGGCTTAGCCAACGAGGTGTTGGTACAATTGGCTTATGCTATTGGTGTAGCAAAACCGGTAGGCGTTTTTGTAAATACCTATGGCACATCAAAAATTAATTTAGATGATGCCGAAATAGCAAAAAAAATTGAAAGTATTTTTGACCTACGCCCGGCTGCAATTGAAGAAAGGTTGAAACTGCGCAACCCTATTTATGAGGAAACTGCTGCGTATGGCCATATGGGAAGAACACCAAAAACAATCACAAAAACTTTTGAGTCGCCATATTATGGCAAAAAAGAATTTAATGTTGAACTATTTACATGGGAAAAACTAGATTATATTGATACCATTAAAAAAGAGTTTGGTATTTAAACAAACTATAATACTATGAATTTATTGGGAATAGTACTAAATCCCTGTAAAAAAGCAAAGGTCGGTAATTCAATTATCGGCCTTTTTTGTTGATACACACAAGCTAATAACCTGAGTTCGACTTAAAATAAGAATCACAGAAAGTTATGTTTATGACAGATTTGTGCTGAGAATTCTGAGAAAATAGTGGGCTATTTTAAAGGATTTTCGATGCAAAGATGGCGTGAACAGGACTTTTTCAAAAAATTTAGCTGCTTTTGGCATAAATTTTACCAAAACCTCTTACAATATTCCGATATTGCTTCGATAATTTGTCAAAATTTCTACTCAAAACCAGCTCAAACTGTGACCGTATTTTAAGTCGAACTCAGGTTAATGGCAACATAAACAAATCTTTATTGCCCATTTATCAAAATACTACTAATTTTTAACCATTTTATAAAGCAAATTTGATATTGAAGTGTTATTTTTGATTGAGTTAATTTTTATGTAATTTTTAAATGGTAAAAAGAAACTGGTATGCAGTTTATACTCGCTCACGAGGAGAGAAAAAAGCAGCTGAATTTATACTTATCGAAGGATTTCAAGCATACCTTCCATTAGTAAAAACTTTAAGGCAGTGGAGCGATAGGAAAAAGAAGGTTGAAATACCTTTAATACCATCGTATGTTTTTGTAAATGTTTCACAATGCGAGTACTACAAAATTCTTGAAATACAAGGTGTGTTAGCCTATGTTACCTTTGAAGGAAAACCAACTCCTATCCGTAATTCGGAAATTGAAGCTTTAAAAATGGCTGTTGAAGGAAATATGACTATTGAACTTGAAAACAGCCCCATTGAAAAGGGGGAAATGGTAAAAATTATAGCCGGTCCAATGAAAGGTGCTGAAGGAGAATATATTGAAACAAAACATAAAAATAATTTTGTGATAAATTTGAACAACATCGGCTTTATTTTAAAAGTTGAGGTTAATGCCTCAGATATTATGAAATTATAATTTTTTTACAATATTGCTATTGCCTACTCACCCTGAAAATGGGACTGAGGAGGCGAAGCTGTGAAAAACCACAAAAAACTGTTAAAAAAAGAGTTGCTAAAGATTAGTTCCCAAAAACAAAGTAGCACAAAACAAACGCACAACAAACAGTAAGAGATTGCTTCGGTTCGCTTGCAATGACTACTAATAGAACAACAGAAGTAAACACTATACCGACTCTGCGAATGAGGAACGAATGACGCAGACTCTTAAGCAACAGCAAACCCAACAGAAAACCGGCTTTACGAACAACAGCAAAGCAAACAGAAACTGGTCTTTGCAAACAAAGTGAAGCAAACCTCCAAAAGAACCTACAAATTAAAATTTACATATGCCCTTTAAAGCAAAAATAATACAACTATCTAAAATACTTGATGACCGAGGAAACCTTACTTTATATTGAGAAGAAAAGTCTGTAGGTTGTGTGCAAATAAATATTTCGGAGCATTAAAACCGTAATTATTAATATCAAATACAATATAACGGGAATAATTATTATCTTTAATGTATGATTAGTAGAAATATAGAAAAGGATATACTCAAGCTATTAAGTTTCTTTCCGGCAATTGGAATAATTGGACCTAGGCAGGTGGGTAAAACAACTCTTGCAAAAGAAATAATTAACAAAACGGATAAAGAATCAGTTTATTTAGATCTGGAGAATCCTAGAGATATTGCTAAACTTGATGATCCAGTACTATATTTTGAAGATAATCAGGATAAATGTATTATTCTCGATGAAATTCAAACCATGCCTCAGCTATTTCCATTGTTAAGATCAATGATAGATGGAAACAGGTTACCCGGGAGATTCATTTTATTGGGTTCTGCAAGTCCTGATTTAATAAGGGATTCATCGGAAAGTTTAGCTGGACGAATTGCGTATATTGAGTTAACAACATTTAATCTTTCTGAAATACCAAATAAAACATTGGACCGGTTATGGTTGCAAGGTGGTTTTCCCGATGCATATCTTGCTAAGGATACCGAAATTGTCTCAATTTGGCATTTAAACTATATTAGAACATATGTAGAGCGTGATTTACCTAATTTAGGATTAGCTGTTGATAAAAATGTATTAATGAAGTTGTTGCAAATGCTTTCGCATATACATGCAAGTATTTTAAATTATAATAATCTATCAAAATCATTGGGAGTTAGTTCAAATACCTTAAAAAGGTATATCAATTTTTTTGAAGGAGCATTTTTGGTCAGACAATTAGCACCATTTAGCATTAACATAAAAAAAAGATTGATTAAATCACCAAAAGTATATATTCGGGATAGTGGTGTACTACACTATTTACAAAATATAAGTGTTAAGGAGGAGTTGTATGGAAACCCTATAATTGGAAACTCTTGGGAAGGTTTTGTTATTGAGCAAATAATACAGCAACTACCTGATAAATATGAATATTATTATTATAGAACCCATGATGGTTCAGAATGCGATTTTGTAATTACAAAATCACAAAAACCTATTATGGCAATTGAAATTAAATATACTGCTTCGCCAAAAAATACAAGAGGAACAACCATAGCATTTGAAGATTTAGATGCTGAATATAATTTTATTATTACACCAAATAGTGATGATTATTTATTAAAAGGGAATGTAAGAGTTTGTAATATTTTCGATTTTTTGAAAATCTATATATCTCAATTATAACCTGTATTATGCATAAATAAAAATAGTAAGCGAACGTAGTGAAGCAAACAGAAACTCGCCTTTGCGAGCAAAGCGAAGCAAACCCATAAAATGAACACCTGAACTAAACACAACAAATGATTAAAATACTAAATATAATTGGTGCAAGGCCACAAATAATTAAAGCTGCTGCTATTACAAGAGCCATTAAAAATAAATTTAGTGATTCTATAAAGGAAATTATTGTGCATACAGGGCAACATTATGACCACAATATGTCAGGCCAGTTTATGGAAGAGTTAGGTATTCCAAAGCCTGATATAAATTTAAATATAGGTTCAGGTAATCATGGATATCAAACTGCTGAAATGATAAAAGGAATAGAAGATGTACTATTAAATGAAAAACCCGAATGGGTTTTAGTTTATGGCGACACCAATTCAACCCTGGCTGCTGCCATAGCTGCATCTAAACTACACTACCCAATTGCACATATTGAGGCAGGTTTACGGTCATTTAACAAAACCATGCCCGAAGAGATTAATAGAATACTTTGCGACCATTGCTCAACCTTATTGTTTACACCAACAAAAACAGGATTAAACAATTTAATAAACGAAGGTTTTAAACCTAAAAAACAAAACACACATACTATTGATAACCCCGGTATTTATCATTGTGGCGATGTTATGTATGATAACTCACTGTTTTTCTCAAAACAAGTTGGTAAAACAACTAAAGTACTTGAACAGAATAATATTAAAGCAAATAATTTTATATTAGCTACCATACACAGACCCAGCAATACTGACAAAAAAGAAGACCTTTTGAATATTTTTACTTCATTAAACGAAATTGCTATTAAAGAAGGTAAACAAATAGTATTACCTTTGCATCCACGTACAAAAAACAAATTAAACAAGTTTGATTTAATTGACTATTGCTATAAGCTTGAAGGTATTATGCTTATTAACCCTGCATCATTTTTAGATATGATTATGCTTGAAAAAAATGCAGAATTTATTATTACCGATTCGGGGGGGGTACAAAAAGAGGCTTTCTTTTTTAATAAAAAATGTTTGGTATTACGTAAAGAGACTGAGTGGGTTGAGATTATTGAGAATAATGCCGGAGTGTTAAGTTCAAACAGTAAAAAGAAAATATTGGAAGGTTATAAACATTTAAAGAAATTATTGCCTAATTTTGATAACTTATATGGTGATGGTAATGCAGCAGAATTTATTTGTGAGAAAATAGTAAGAAATTAAAATTTTAATGAGAATATATGCAAAAAATAATAGTTGATGCTAATAAAAAAAAAACAACCCTAAATTTAAAAGAATTAATACAGTATAAAGATCTGTTTTTAATACTTGCATACCGAGACTTTAGAATAAGGTATGCACAAACATTTTTAGGCTTTTTATGGGCTTTTTTACAACCATTTGCAACACTTATAATATTTGTTGTTGTTTTTGGAAAAATTGCAAAAATTGACACAGGAGATATCCCCTACCCTCTTTTTGCAATAACCGGCATGAGTGCGTGGACATATTTTTCTTTTGTAATGAGCCAATCAGGTAGTTCAATTATTGGTGCTCAGGGAATGGTGCAAAAAATTTATTTTCCTCGGTTAATTATTCCTTTATCAAAAGCCGTTGTAGGATTTGTTGATTTTGGCATTACGTTTATATTTATTATTGTAATGATGATTTATTATCATTATACACCATCAATAAATATTGTTTTTTTACCAATATTTTTATTGTTAACCATAATATCTTCTCTAAGTGTAGGTATTTGGTTAAGTGCTTTAACAATACGGTATCGCGATTTTCAACATATTGTGCCTTTTTTAGTTCAATTTGGTTTATATGCAACCCCTACCGGCTATCCTGCTGAAATGGTAACAAAATCATTACCGGCATGGGCAAGTTTTTTGTATTTCTTAAACCCAATGGCTGGTGTTGTTGAAGGCTTTCGGTGGAGTATATTAGGAGGAACTGCCCTTAATTCTTTTTCATATATCTCTTTTATAATAATAATAATTTTGTTTATAAGCTCATTATTTTATTTCAAAAAACTTGAAAATGTAATGGCTGATATTGTTTAATTTTTTTTAATGACTGATATAGCAATAAAAATTGAGAATATCTCAAAAAAATATGAAATTGGAACAAAAAAAAGTGGCAGTTTCAGAGAAACAGCTACGGATTATTTAAATAAATTCAATTTTATAAATAAAAATAAAACTCCAAATAAGGAAGATTTTTGGGCACTGCAAAACATTTCGCTCGAAATAAA
This sequence comes from uncultured Bacteroidales bacterium, assembly GCA_965370965.1. Classification (GTDB taxonomy): domain Bacteria; phylum Bacteroidota; class Bacteroidia; order Bacteroidales; family SZUA-534; genus GH45. The sequence continues at coordinate 17,088 of CBDUWQ010000021.1, read as the reverse complement.
AAAAGGAGAAGCTGTTGGTATAATAGGAAAGAATGGTGCCGGTAAAAGCACATTGTTGAAAATTCTTTCAAGAATTACTCAGCCTACAACCGGACGTTTTGAGATTAATGGTAGAGTATCGGCATTACTTGAAGTTGGTACTGGGTTTCATCCTGAATTAACCGGACGTGAAAATGTGTATTTAAACGGTACAATTCTAGGAATGACACGGCAAGAGATAAAAACCAAGTTTGATGAAATAATAGACTTTGCCGGTATTGAAAAGTTTTTGGATACACCTGTAAAACGTTATAGTAGTGGCATGTATGTTAGGTTAGCATTTTCGGTTGCAGCACATCTCGAACCTGAAATATTAATTGTTGACGAAGTGCTATCAGTTGGTGATGCAGAATTTCAGAAAAAGTGCTTAGGTAAAATGGACGATGTTACCCGAGACGGAAGAACTATTTTATTTGTAAGTCATAATATGGCTGCAATACAGCAATTAACAAAAAAGTCAGTTTTATTATTAAAAGGTTCCGTAAACATGTTTGACAACACGAGTGTTTGTGTTAGAGAATATTTAGGTGGCGGTAATAAAAATGAAACTGAAGATATGATTAAAACTAAGGATAAAAATATAGACATTGATAGTATTAAGTATTGTTCAAATATAATTGAGAAAGGTTTTAATAAGCCTTTAATTTTTGATTTTATTTTTAATATAAAGCATAAGTTTCCAATACTTAATATTGGAATTGGTATTTATAATTCCATTGGAGCCAGATTGTTAACATCTAAAATTATTTTAAGAGAAGTTCAGATAGGAACATGCACTCTGCAAGCTCAAATAAAAGATCACCACCTACCTGCTGGCAACTATAGTATTTCATTAGGGCTAGGGCTTGGTAATTATCAAGTATATTTCAATACAAATATTCTTTCATTTGAAATTTCAGATGAAAAAATGGATAATGAATTGCTAATACCATACCTTAGTAATTTAAGAGATAAAATCGGAGCCTTTATACCGGCAGAATATTTTCTTAGATAGAGTGCTATGTTTTTAAAAAGGGACAGACAAAAAATCAATATAGACAATTGGCATAAAAAAATTGCGAAATGCGCTCCTGAATTGTTGAAGAATAAAGGTGAACTTGGAAAACTAAGGCTGATTTTAGGTCCTGGAAGAAGTGGCACTACATGGTTAAGCAACGTAATAGCTAAAACAGCCACACCAATTTCTTTTATAGACGAACCATTGCATCCTTTTAAATTTAAATTGCCATATGAATGTAAATATGACCACACAGCAACAAAGTATTTGGATAATATTGACTTAAAAAATCCAGTAATTCAAACATTAGATTTTTGTACACAGGATTATTCAGTATTTTCTCAATATATAAATAAAAAGAGAATTATTAGAAATGATTTAAATTCAAAATTTGTTTTAATAAAAGAAGTTCATTCACTTTTAGCAACAGAAGGTATTATTAAGTTTTTAAAAGTCCCGACAGTCTTTATTACACGTAATCCAATTGCAGTAGTAGATAGTTTGCTTTCTTTTAGAGGAATTAGTGCTCCAATTTGGCGTCAAGAATCTAGATATATGAGAGATATGGTTTTCCTAAAACGAATTGGTATTAATAATGAGAGTCAAGTGTTAAAATATTTAAAGAGATATTCTGATAATGGCATTACAAGAAAAAGTGTTATTTATGGGAAGATTTTAACAGTTGCTCTACTTAATAGAATGTTTGAGGTTCTAAATGAATTATACCTCAATACAATCCATATCACCTATGAGGATTTGTGCATAGATTCAGAAAAAGTATTTAGACAGATTGCCGATTTTTTAAATTTTGATTTTGATATCAAAATGATAGGAAGAGAATCATGTTCTAAATCAGATGACCCATATTCGATTAATCGTGACACATCAAAACAAATAAATAAACCATTAAAATTTATTAAGAATAAAGAGAATGAAGAAATTCGGAGCATTCTTGGTAAATGTGAACTATTTTAATATTTAAATATGGCCGTTATTTTAATGGAATGTTTTTCCAGATCGGGGGGCACACTTTTAAATAAGTGTTTAGGGGCTTTGCCTAACACAATTATTTTATCGGAAGTTCATCCTTTTGGGGGAGGATGGGGTAAATTAAAAGAATTGTCATTTACAACACCAAAGGATCAGGCACAACATTGGTATGGAATCCGTCTAAAATCGGATGATTTTTATGATAATTTAATTGAGTTAAATGATTATTGTGAAAAGAATAATTTGAACCTCATTATTAGAGATTGGACACATACCAATTTTGTGCCAAATAGTAACAACAATAACAAACCTCCAAATTCATTCTTAATTTATGATTTTTTAAAAAGCAGAAATATTAAAGTTATACCCTTTGTTTTTTTAAGAAACAGTATAGATATTTGGATATCAAGTGGGATGAAGGACGTTCAATCTTTTTATAATAATTATGGTAATTATATTAATGCTTTATTAAAAGCTGAATTTAGAATTTTTAAATATGAAACTTTTTGTAAATATCCAGAGCAAGTTCTTGAAGATATTTGTGAATATTGTAATGTGGATTACTCCATGGAGGGAATTAGATTTTATAAATATTTTAATAAGATTAATGGTGATAATCAAATATTAAAAGGATCAAGAGGATCGAATAAAAATCAAATAACCGCTTTAAAAAGAAAAAGAATTACAAAACAAAAACAAAAGTTGATATATGCTTACCCTCAAATGCTTGAAATAAATAAAAAGACTTCATATAGTATAAAAGTAAATGACAACTTTGATTATAAAATAAAAATCATAAATGGAAGAATAACAGGTAAAGTAAGAAGTATTTATAAACACAAAATTATTGGGATAGCAAAAAAAGCAAACTATTTAATTAGGAAACATAAATTTTTTGATATACAAGAAGACACCTATATCCATAAATCAGCAGATATAAAAAATAGAGAGAATATTATTTTATCAAATAAAGTTCGAATCAATAAAGGTGTAGTATTATGGCCAGGCAGCGAATTGTTAAAAATTGGAGCTAATACCGGAGTGAATCCTTATGTTACAATTTATGGAAAAGTAACAATAGGCAAGAATAATATGATAGCTCCACATGTTATGATTGCAGGTGGAACACATAATTTTCATAGTGTTGAAATAGATATATACATGCAAGGAGGAACTTCAAAAGGTATTGAAATTAAAGATAATGTATGGATTGGAGCAAATTCGGTTATAATTGATGGCGTAATTATTGGTGAAGGAGCTATAATAGCTGCCGGCTCAATAGTCACAAAAAATGTTAAACCTTATGATATTGTTGCTGGTAATCCTGCTACAATAATTAAAAACAGAAAAAAAATTGATAATTGTTAAATTACAAGGGGGATTAGGCAATCAAATGTTTCAATATGCATTTGGGCGTAATCTGGCTATTAAAAACAAAACAGTTTTATTATTAGATATAAATGATTTTAATAAAAATATTGATAAAAACCGTACACCAAGAAATTATGAGCTATCTGTTTTTACAATAGGTGCACAATTTGCTTCAAAAAATATAATTACCCGTTTTATTTTAAATAACAATAATTTGTTTAGTAGGGTTAAAGTTAAGTTATATAGCTTATTATTTAATTACGAGTATAAAAATCATGTGTCATTTGATTCCCACAGTATTAATAACTTGAATAAAATCAGAAATATTTATTTGAATGGCTATTTTCAAAGTGAAAATTACTTTATTGAAAATGAAAATACCATTCGTGAGGATTTTACCTTTAAAAAAGATATATCTGATGAAAATTTGTATTTATTAAAATTAATAAAAAAACATGAATCAATATCAATACATATTAGGCGGGGTGATTATATTTCAAATAAATCAACTAATAAAACTCATGGGGTGTGCTCATTAGAGTATTATAAAAAAGCTGTCGAATATATTTCAGAAAAAGTGCATAACCCCTTTTTCTTTATTTTTTCGGATGATGTTGAGTGGGTAACCAAAAATTTGAAAATTCCTTATCAAAATAAAATTGTTACAGCAAATATTAAAACTAATAATTATAACGATATGCGGTTAATGAGTGGGTGCAAACATAATATTATAGCTAATAGTTCATTTAGTTGGTGGGGTGCATGGCTTAATAAAAACCCTGATAAAATAGTTATTGCCCCAAAAAAATGGTTTGCTGATTCTAAACGAGAAACAATTGGTTTAATACCTAATTCGTGGCTTAAGATTTAATGCTTTATGATTAAAATACCGAAAGCTACCGTATTAATGCCTGTTTATAATGGAGCAAAACATTTAAATGCTTCTATTGAAAGTGTTTTAAATCAATCCTTTACTAATTTTGAGTTTTTAATTATCGATGACGGTTCAACCGATAATAGTATTGAAATTACCCAATCATATAACGATGAAAGGATACGTTTAGTAAAAAATGACACAAACTTACAAATTGTAAAATCATTAAACAGAGGTATTCAATTAGCAAAAGGAGATTATATTATTAGAATGGATTCTGATGATATCTGCCTTGCTAACCGGTTTGAAAGGCAAATCAATTTTATGGAAGATAATCCTGAAATTGATGTATGTGGTTCTTGGGTAGAAACCTTTTTTAACAAAAAAAGGGTTTGGAAAACTCCTGAAAAAGATAAGGATATTAAAGCATATCTGTTTTTTAATTCAGCAATTATCCACCCTTCTGTAATTGTAAGAAAGAAGAGCTTAACTAAATATAAATTAAATTATCGTCAAGAGTATAATAAATCTGAAGATTATGATTTATGGGAAATATCATCAAACTTTTTGAAGTTTGCCAATATTCCGGAGATTCTGTTAAAATATAGACTGGAAATAAAAACTAATCAACTCGAATATAAAAAAATTCAAAAAGCAAATACAAATAATATTAGAAACAGACAATTATCAAAACTAATACCTGACTTGTTAGATATTGATTTGCAAATACATGAAAAATTAACATCTATTCAAAGCAACTACCTTAAAGATGATATTTTAGAATTAAACAAGTGGATAAAAAATCTTATAACCGCAAATAAAAAGATAAATAAATACGATAATATTGCATTTATAAGATTATTAGCACAACGATTTTATACTATTTGTAATTTATCAACACATCTTGGCTTGTGGATATGGAAACAGTATTACTTATTTGAATACAAAAAACATATTAGAATTTCATTTATTGAAGAAATTAAATTTTTAATTAAATGTATTATTAAAAAACGTTATTAATAGAATCTCTTTATGTGTGGTATTAATGGAATAATTTCAAATAATAAGAAAAAAGATTTACTAAGGGCTCAAATTTCTAAAATGAATAAAATTATTAGCCACAGAGGTCCTGATGGTGAAGGTGTTTATTGTGAAAATGGAATTGCCTTAGGTCACCGAAGGTTATCAATTATCGATTTATCAGAAAATGCTGCACAACCCATGTTTAGTGCATCAAAAAGATATGTAATAACTTTTAATGGCGAAATTTATAATTACAAGGAACTCCGCACCTTATTAAATAGTAAAGGGGTTAAACTAAAAACAAAATCGGATACTGAAGTAGTTCTTGAGTTGTTTATATTAAATGGAGTAAATAGTATTCATCTTTTACGTGGAATGTTTGCCTTTTCTATATGGGATATTAAAGCAAAAGAGCTTTATCTTTTTCGTGACAGAATAGGTATTAAACCAGTTTATTTTCAGAAAAAAAATAATGAACTTATCTTTTCATCAGAGATAAAAGGAGTTGCATCAGTTAATACAGAATTATCAATAGATTGGGACAGTTTTACAAACTATTTTCGTACAGGCTTATACACAGGTAATAATACGGTTTTTAAAGAGGTTAAAAAACTTGATCCGGGACATTATATACATTATAAAGCAACAGGCACTATCCTAAAAATTAAACAATATTACAATTTAATAGACAACTATAATAAACCTTTTATTACAGGCACAGATGATGATTTAATTGATGGTTTTTTTGAAAAATTAAATGAAACTGTAAAATATCATTTAGTTTCAGATGTACCCGTAGCAAGCTTTTTGAGCGGAGGGCTTGATTCAAGTATGATAACTGCCTTAATGAGAAAGAATCTTGGCGAAAAACAATTAAATTCAACAAGTATTGTTTATCATAAAAATTATAGTGGAGCAAATGAAGAAAGTTTTAGTGATATAGTTGCAAATCATTTAAATACAAATCATGAAAAGGTTTATCTTGAAAGCACAATTTTTAGTGATATGGAAAATCTGGCATGGTTTTCTGATGAACCTTTTGGTATAATCTCTTCATATGCAATATATTATTTATCGGCTATAGCCAAGAAGAAAAACAAAGTTGTATTAACCGGCGATGGTGCCGATGAAGTTTTAGGAGGATATTACGGGCTATTTCAACCATTAAAGCATCGATATTCGAATTATCGCCATATTCTTGGCTTTGGTTCTAATTTCTTAAAACCTATGGTTAGTGATAATAATACCCGGATAAAGAGCCTATATTTACGCTTTGTTGATTATTCACAAAACAATGCTTACAATTTTGCAAATCAATCATCATACAACTCCACCACCATTTTATCATTATTAAATAAAAATCTACTGTTTAAGGGGTTAAATAATTGGAAAAACAATAATAGAAAAATATTTTATGAAGAACTGGTCAATGAAAGTGATTTGCGAAAAAAAACATACAGTTTAATAAGAACCCGCCTTGTTGATGAAATGTTAACAAAAGTTGATAGAATGACTATGGCTCAATCACTTGAGGCAAGAGTGCCTTTTCTTGATCATGAGCTTATAGAATATAGTATTAAGTTACCCGATAGTATTAAATATAATATAAAAGAGGTATTTGAACAACGAAATAAATATGTGCTCAGAAAAGCTGCAAAAAAAGTTCTTCCAAACTCAATAATCGATAGGAAAAAACAAGGGTTTAATGTTCCGATAAACGAATGGATAAGTAAGGAAAACAAAAATATTGCAGAAATAATTATTAATGGAACCTTAGTTAATAATAATATAGTTTTGAAAAATGATTTAGAAAAGTTTATAACTAACACCTCAAACAGAAAAGCTATGCCTATGCTCAATATGTTATGTTTTGAAAAATGGGTTAAGGCTTATAATAATAAGCTACCAAACTTAAAAATAGTATTTTAATGTTAAAAGTATGTGTGCTAAATTCGGGTTCTTCAGTTTTAACAATACCACGCGTCATTGCCATGGCAAAACATTTTAGAATTGTTGATTTTATTGAACTTGGTTCAGAAATTAAAGAGCATATATATATTGAGGAAACAATTAATAAAAAAGTAACATTTTTTCATAAAGGTGGCAGAGTTGCATTAAAACTTTCACGAGAATTAAAAAAAATTGATGCTGATTTTTATATGGTGTTTTATGCCTCGGGTATAAATCTTGAAGCATGTGCTTTAGCAAACGATAAACCTATTATTAGTATTTGTATGGGTAGTGATGTAAGATTTGTTAAAAACAAAATATCATATTACTATAAAAAAAAACTTTGGCAAAATTGCAATCTGTTAGTTGCAAAATCAAATAATTTAAAACATAAACTACAAACATTAAGCAATAGTTACACTATAACTACCAATTATTGGGGTATCGACACATCATATTTCGATAATACAAGTAAATATAAGGCACGACAAAACATAAATATTAATCAAGATAAATACGTTGTTATTAGCCCGCGCGCATTTACCAAATTATATAATATTGAATTAGTTATTGATGCTTTTTTATTAGCAAAAAACGCAATTAAAAATGCGTTTCTTCTGTTAATAGGCAGGGCACCAGACAAATTGTATTTACAGGCAATAAAAAACAAGTTACAAACAAGTTTATTGGTTGAGGGTGTTGATTATAGAATAGATGGAGCAATAGAATATAATAAAATAAGTGATTATTATTATGCTGCTGATATTGCTTTATCATTTGCCGCACGTGAAGGTTTCCCTACCTCGCTATTTGAGTTGTTTTATTGCAAATGCCCTGTTATTGCAGGCAATATAAGCTCTTTTAAAAATGATATTATTACTAATGAAAAAGATGTTATATTCAGCTCATTTCAAGCGAATAGTATTAGTAATAAAATGCTTATGCTATACAATAACAATATAATTAGGCAAAGTATTGTTCAAAATGCAATTATAACTTTTAATAAGTATGGCAACATTAACAAAAACTCATTAGAACTATCAGAAAAAATAAAACTGTCATTAAACAAACAACTTAAAAAAAAGCACATTACAATACTAACTTTTATGTACTTTTTTGTTATATTCTTTAATAAAATTATCATTCTGTTAAGCAGCAAAAAACAATTACAAAGATTATAGAATATGCATATAGTACATACCGTTTTACATTTTCCTACAACAAAATTAGAATATCAAGAAGTAGCACTTGCAAGGGAACAGTTAAAACAAGGGCATAAAGTAACAATTATAACTAGTGATTGGCATAATAATTTCCCTAGTTACGATTCTGTTTACAAACCAATTATTGGAGATAGATACGTTGGCACAGGTGTTTTTATTGAAGAGGGAATTAACATAATAAGGTTAAAACTAATTGATAAAATTAAAATATTTGTACACCTTAAAAGGTTAAAAAAAACACTGAAAAGTATTAAACCTGATTTAATAATATGCCATGGTTTTGAAAGTGGATTATTACCCCTGCAATCTAAGTTAAAGGATGTCCCTATGGTTATTGATTCTCATTATGTTACAGTTAACAAGAGAGGAATAAAATATCATCGCTTTTTAAAAAAATATTTAAAGAATATAGTGTTATATTTTTTAAATATATTGAAAGGTAAATATCTTTTTAACAAAGGTGTTATTTTTTTTGGAGTAACTGAGGAGTCTGTTGAAAACATTCATAAAAAAGGTAAAATACCTAAATCAGAAATTGATCTATTACCTTTAGCAACTAATAGATCATTTTTTTTCCCTTCAGCAAATAGTAGAAAACTGCAAAGAAAAGAATTCAACATTAAAGAGAAAGATGTACTATTGTGCTATACCGGTAAAGTTGAGGAATATAAAGGAATACTTTTAATACTAAAGGCAATGAAAAAATTAGATGATACTAATTTATATTGCCTTATTGTTGGTAGTGGTTCAAGTACATTTAAGCAAAAAATTAATGCGTTTCTAATACAAAATTCATTAGAAAAAAAGATATTTTTCAAACCTTTCTCCGATAAGAAAACACTAAATATGTATTTCAATGCCTGTGACATAGCAGTATATCCCAAAAGCGTTACTATTAGCCATATTGAAGCTATGGCGGTTGGGCTTCCTATTATAATTGAAGATATTCCTTGTATTAAACACCGTGTTGAAAATAAAAATGGTTTTACTGTAAAAGAAGATGATATTAATTCATTAACTAATTATTTGAAAATGTTAATTAATGACCATAGCCTACGAAAAAAAATGGGATTGTCATCTTTGGAACTAGTTGAAAAAAAATTCAATTGGGAGAAAATAAATCAAACTATTTTTGCAAAAGCTTTTTGAGTATTATTATAATGAAAGAAAAACACAATAATTTATAGTTAATAAAAAAAACCATGGCAATAACTATTAAACATAGGATTTTAAATCCGACAATATTGTTTATTATTGGCTGTTTATTGTTAATTATTGGGCTATTTGCAATAAAAACCTATTTTCCAAATCCTCTGTTTTGGTCAGTTGCTTTGGTAACTGTATTACTGTTTTTTTTTAAAATATTAGTTGTTAATAAAGACCATTTTGGATTTGTTATACTACTTTTTTTCTTAAGCCATTTTAGCTATCTGGATAATCAGGGAGGCTTATGGAATATTAGCTCATTAATTGTGTTATTACTATTTGTTTTTAGAAAAAGTATTAATACATACTATTTTAAATCAGATGTAATTACAAATGTTTTGTTATTTATATTTGTTTTATGCAATATTATTGGTTTAATAGTTAAAAATCCATCCTCAGTAGTGCTAAGGGTAGAAGGTTTTATTATGCTATCTGCATATGTTCTTGTTTTTTTGTTTATTTCAAATGTTAAAATATCTATATATGATTTAAGGAGGTTTTTTGGCATGCTATATCTTACATCTTTTTATCTGTTTTTTGCAGCATTAAACCAACGATATGGCTTTATAAAATCAAAATTACCTTTTCTGCCGGCAAAGCATATAGTAAATGGACATATTAATTTAACATCTAATTCAGCAAGTGTTTTTGGAAATAGTGAATTGTATGGAGAGTATTCCATTTTAATATTAATAATTGTTCTTGCATTTATTAATAATGTAAGGGTATTTAAAACAGTATTTATAAAAAGTTACTATTTTTATATTATATCCATAATTAGTGTACTTGGAGCCTTTATGTCAGGAGCACGCTCTGCTGTTATCTTAATTATATTTGCTATTACTGTTATTTTTGGGTCAAACATCTTAAAACAACATATCTCAAAAAGTTTCTTCCGAATATTCTTGGCCACTGTACTATTTTCAACTTTTTTTCTTATTACCCAAGTTGATTTTGGTTTAGAATCGTCAAAAGAGGATTTTGAACAACTGGAAGGTACTGAATTTAGTTTAAATAATATAATTTCAGGAAAAGCAATAAATAGATATGAGCCTTTTAAATATGCATTAATAAGGTTAAGGGAAAAAATCGTGGTATATTGGTTATGGTTTAGCTCCTTTAGAGTCAAATATAAGGGCTTGGTGGGGCTATACAGACAATATTCCATATGTTGATTTTCATAATTTTTATTATACTGCTCCAATGTTATATGGTTACATTGGAACTACTGCATTTTTATTATTAATCCTTATCTTAATTTTTAGAAATTTAAAGATTATATATAGTAGTATTTATTTTAAACCTTTCTATTTTTATTACATTTTGGTAATGCCCCTTTTTTGGTCAATTTTTTTAATTGACCAGTGGAAGATATCTATATTAAGAAATCCAAATTACCATATGATAATTTGGATTTTTATGGGTTTAAATTATGCAATGATTAATAATTTTAAAAATGAAATTAAAAAGTCAGCTACAACAAATAATGATATAAAAAATAAATTATAATCAGATGAAAGTACTGTGGTTTATTAATACTTATGGAAATTCAAGAATTGCAAAATCAAATAGTAAAGGTGGTTGGATTAATAGTCTTGAATCAAGTTTTTCAGAAGACACAAATATTGATTTAGCTATAGCATTTTTGCATGATACATCATACTATAAAAAAAGCAAGAATTTAACCTATTATGGGATTCAATTAAAATATAACTCTAAGCTAAAAAGATTATATCAAAGATATTTTAGTAAACTTTCAAACAGCGTACAAATTGAAAAGTTAGTAAAGGTTGTTGATGATTTTAACCCCGATATTATTCATATACATGGTACCGAGAGTCCTTTTGGATTAGTTATCAATAAGGTTAAAATTCCTGCCGTTATTTCAATACAAGGAAATATTACTGTTATTGCAAAAAAGTATTTCTCCGGAATTTCATTAAAAAATATAAAACAGAGAACACCATTATTAAACTATTTGTTTAAAACAGATATTATAACTAAATATAAAATATTTAAAAAGCAAAGTACAAGGGAAAAAAAGATACTTTATTTATCTAAACATATTATTGGCAGAACCGATTGGGATAGAAGGATAATGAAAATTTTAGCCCCTAAAGCTAAATATTTTTACGGAGGCGAGATTTTACGTGATGTATTTTATAGAAATAAATGGCAAGACCCCATAGAATCAAGAAAAATTAGTATTATTAGTATAATAGGTGTAGGTGCATATAAAGGTCTTGAAACAATTTTGCAATCGGCAAAACTACTAAGCGAAAACAATATTGATTTTATTTGGAATATAGCAGGAATTAGTAACACTGATCAAATATTAAGGATAGTAGAATTACATCAAAAAACAACTTTAAATAAATACAATATTCAATTATTAGGATCCTTAAATGAAGATGCTTTGATTAAAGAAATGTTAAAATGTAATATATTTGTATCCCCATCTCATATTGAAAATAGCCCTAACAATGTTTGTGAAGCTATGATAATAGGTATGCCCATAATTGCAACATTTGCCGGAGGAACAGGAAGCTTGCTTAATGATAAAAAAGAAGGTATCTTGATTCAAGATGGTGACCCATGGGCAATGGCCGGAGCAATTATTGAATTAGCAGAAGATAGATATACAGCTGTAGAATATGGTAACTTAGCTCGTAAACGAGCATTAATGCGACACAATCACAAACAAATAGTTAAAGGCTACATTAGTATCTATAAAGAAATAATTGGATGAAACAGCCATGATAAGAATTTTTAATAAATGAAACGATCGTAGTGAGTTCATAAACACAAATGAAATAATATTTATTGTAAATTAAATTATAAGCGGATGAAAAAAGCAAAGTTGCTTTATATTATTTCAATGGGTCACTCAGGTTCAACACTGCTGGATATGCTCTGTGGAACTATTCCTGGTGTTTTTTCATTAGGGGAAGTGATTCATTTGCCATGGCAATTATATCGTGATGAAAATGCTGAAGATAATCAAACATTATGTAGTTGTGGAAAACATTTTACTGATTGTGAGTTTTGGAAACATGTAATTTTTGAAGCTGGTGTTGAGTCAAATACAGATATTTATAAACAGCCGTTAAAGTATAATATATCCATTAACAGGCCCTTTAAATATGGTAGAAATATTATTAATGCTTTTTATAACAGAGGGCTATTATTATTATTAAAGTATAAATTAATTTCTCCCCTTATAAATATATTTTATTATTTGCATTTAAATTCAATAAAAAGAAATTGGTTATTATTTGATATTATTGCTGATAACTCGAAAAATGAATATGTTATTGATTCATCAAAAGATGTAATGAGGTATTGGTTTTTAAAGAAATTCCGTCCAAATGATGTTAAGCTTATTGTTTTAATCAGAGGAATACACGGTGTAGCCAGCTCATCACATAATGGTTTAAATGGTAAAATTATTAATCAACGAGTAAAAGCATGGTTAAGACTTTATAAAACACAATTAATACCATTGTTGAAACGGACTCATATTAAACATTTTACAGTGGTTAAATATGAAGATTATTGCAACAATCCCAATAAAATAAGAAATGATATAAATAAGTTTCTGTTATCTGATAAAGAACATTTAAAAGACATTAATTTCATTTTCCCGCATAATACACATATGGTTGCAGGGAATCCGATACGGCATCATAATAAAATACAGTTCAAATATGATGAACGTTGGCAAGATAGATTAACAAAAAACCAAATTGACAAACTAAATATTATTCAGGAAAAAATAAATACACTTTATAATGAGAAAGGTTTCTTATAGATTAATTCCACATTATTATAATGAATTTAATAAAAGCATAAGTGCTGCAATATGGAATATAATTAACGCTATTAATTTTAGTTGGTGGGGAGTACAATATGGTTCGGGTATTAAAACAATAGGGTTTGTTAAAATTAGAAAACTTCCACATTCTTCAATTACGATAGAGAATAATTGCACCTTTTTATCTAAGCCTACCTCAAATTTAATTGGTATTAATCGTCCTTGTATTATATCAACTCATCATAAAAATGCTAAAATAAAAATTGGTAAAAACAGTGGTTTTAGTGGTACAGTTATCGGTGCTTTTAAATCAATAACTATTGGTAACAATGTTCGCTGTGGAGCAAATACTTTAATTACTGATGCCGATTGGCATATGGATGATCCCAGATCTGGAGAACCCAAAGAAGTAATTATTGGTTATAATGTTTGGATTGGTGTAAATTCAGTTATCCTGAAAGGTGTAAAAATAGGTGAAAATACTGTAATTGGTGCAAATAGCGTTGTTGTAAAAGATATTCCTAATAATGTAATTGCAGCTGGTAACCCATGTAAAACTATCAGAAACATTAAAGATGAGTAATAGATTAAATATTTTGTATTTAGGGTTTTATAAATTTCCGGCAGGTAGTGCCGGAGCAAAAAGAGTGCAATATCAAGCCGAATTTTTAAAAAAGTCGAAAAATAGTGTTTGTATAATCCTACCTAAAAGCGGAAATTCCGGGGTTTTTAATAATATTCCTTATTACTATGGTGCGTTTAGTGCTTTTTATAAAATTATAAAATCTAAAAAAAAGAACTGCAAAAATATAATTATTTCAGGAACACTAATCGGTCCAAAAGAAATACTATATATAATATTGGGTAAAATATTAGGTTATAAACTAGTACTTGATAAAGTTGAGAACCATAAGTATTTTGAAGAAGAATTAACTTGGAAGAATAAAATCAACATTAAAACAGGTCTTTTTTTCGAGAACTTTTTAAAGTTGCTTGTCGATGGACTAATGGTAATATCAACATTTTTATATAATGATTATAAACAAATTAGCAAACCATTACTATTGATGCCTAATTCAATACCTCTTAATTGTATTATGCAAAATAAAAAACAGAAGTTTAATAACCCTATTAAACTTATTTACGCAGGAACATTTGGTAAAAAAGATGGTGTTGAATATTTAATACGGGCTTTTAAAAAGCTTAAAGAAAGATATAATAATGTTGAATTGCATTTAGTAGGAAAAGGTACAAAGTTTAATCTTAATCGAATAAAAAAAGAAATAAATGATAACTTTGAATCCATTATTCAGCATGGCTTTGTAGAAGAAAAAATTTTTCAGAAGGTGATATTAGAAGGTGATATTTTAATTGTTACCCGCACTAATTCAAAATATGCTAATTATGGTTTTCCATACAAAATAACAGAGTATCTATGTACCGGTAATCCTATAATTGCTACTAAAGTTGGTGATGTAGAAAAATACTTTAAACACAGAAGGAATATTATTTTTGCAAAAGCAGAGAGTGTTACTTCATTGGTTGATGCCTTAGAATTTTGTATAAAAAATGAGGAAAGAACAATTAAAATAGGGAAAAATGCTCAAAAAATAATTGAAAGTGCTTTTTCAATTGAGAAAAACGGCAAGCATCTTCTTAATTTTTTACTAAATTTATAGCCTGCATTATGAACAAATAAAAGTATTATTTTAATCAAAGTGACAAATTAAAAAGCTAGATATTATTTGTATGAAAAATATGGTTGTCATTAATACTCCTTCTTTAATGTTAAAAGGTGGAGTTTCGTCTTTTTATAAATCTATAAAAAATTTGTTGCCCTCAAATATTATTATAAATGAAATAGGTAGAGATACTTACACAAGTAATATTTTATCAAGAATAAAAAAAATATTTTTAGATTATTATAAATTTTATCGCCTAATTTCAAATAATGCTGTAGATATCTTTATTTGTAATCCTTCACTTGGTTATTCTGCTATAATTCGAGATGCCTTGTTTTGTTTAGTAGCTAAATGGCAAAAAAAAAAGTGTGTAGTTTTTTGGCGAGGTTGGAATATTGCAAATGAAGTTGATATTGATGCATTTTGGGTGCTCCCATTTATGAAAATTCTTTTATCGGCAAACAAATCATTTGTTTTAAACAAATATGTAAAAAAGCAATTAATTAAAAGAGGCTATAATGGTAAAATAATTATTATGACTACGGTAGTTTCAGATAAAATAGCACAAAATAATAAACAAGTTAATTTTGAAAAAGAACCTTTTTGTATACTTTTTTTATCAAGAGTGGAAAAACAAAAAGGAATATTTGAGTTGGTTGAAGCCTATAAATTATTAAAAAAAAAATATCCTAAACTTAAGCTTGTAATTGCAGGTGATGGAAGTGTTTTATCAGATATAAAAAACAAAATTATTAATGAAAAAATTGAGGGTGTTCAATTTACAGGTTATATTAGTGGAAAATCGAAATTAGAAGTATTTAACAATTCTTCGTGTTATGCTTTGCCAAGCTATTCCGAAGGGATGCCAAATTCTGTTTTAGAAGCATTTATGGTAGGCTTACCTGTAATTGCAACCCCTGTTGGTGGATTAGTGGATATTTGGAATCAAGAAAAGATGGGTAGTTTTATCAAAATAAAGGATGTAACTAGCATCTATCATGCAATAGAACTACTCCTTTTAAACAGAAAAAAATGTCAAAAAATTGGCAACTATAATAAAAAATTGGCAATTAAAAATTATATACCAAAAAAAGTAGTAAATACTCTAATTACTGAAATTAAAAAAGATTATTAAAACATTAGTGTAAATGGCAAAAAATATTTTTGATGTAATATTGAAAAGAGTACAGGCAAATAACTACATAGGCTACAACCCCTATGATATATTAGCATCAGAATGGATAAATAAAAACATAAAAAACAAAAAGCTTCTACTATCTCTTACACAATTCAATAAAATATCTCCCATAAATTTCAGACCTGTATTAAGAATTAAAAAAAATCATAACCCCAAAGCTACAGCTTTAATTATGAGTGCTTTAATACGCACTGACTTTAAAAAACATCGAACTGTAATTGAAAGCTTAAAAACTATGCTTTTAGTAGGTAAAAGTTCAGAATATAATGAGTATTCTATTGGTTTTTCTTTTCCTATAGTTTTGTCATCCTACACATCAAAAATCAACCACCCTTCGCTAATAATAACCTTGTTTGTAGCATATGCTTTTTTCGAATATTATGAAAAAACTAAAGATCAAGAGATACTAAAACAACTACTATCAATAAAGAACTTAATTGAAACTCAATTATATTTTGAAGAAACAGAAAATGAATTATGGTTTTCGTATAACTTTGAAAAGCAAAATGAAATATTTAATTCAACAGCTAAAATTGGTAAATTTTACACCTTATTATATAAAATAACAAAAGAAAAAATATTAATTAATAAAATAATAAAAATTACCAACTATACTATTTCTCATCAGCGATTTGACGGGTCTTGGCCTTTTGCCCCAAAATATGACTATTCGGATAGTTTTCATACAGCCTTTATATTAGAAGCATTATATATTATGCAG